>JAOAIT010000059.1 GCA_026414565.1 Verrucomicrobiia bacterium | reverse complement strand
GTGTTGGGGCCTGGGGAGTATCGGATGGTGTGGTGTGACGGGCAGGTGGAGCAGAGTGCGGGGACGAATTTGCACACGAATTTCCGGCTGACGGGGGGCAGCGGGTCGGTGGCGTTGGTGATGCCGGTGGACGGGCAGTTGGGGGTGCTGGATTATCTGAACTACACGAATCTGGCGCCGGGTCAGAGTTATGGGGACTACCCCAACGGCCAGATGTTCTACCGGCAGGTGTTCGCTCAGGCCACACCGGGCCGCAGCAATGCCGCCACGGCCGTGGTGGTGCAGGCGGCCGAGGTGCGGATCAATGAATGGATGGCCAGCAATACGCGCACTTTGCAGGAGCCGAACGGGCTGGCGTATGAGGACTGGTTCGAGCTGTACAATCCGGGCAATGAGCCGGTCAATCTGGCGGGCTATTACTTGACGGATGCGCCGAATGCCGCGCCGCAGAAATTCCAGATTCCGCCTGGATACGTCATTCCGCCGCGGGGCTTTTTGCTGGTGTGGGCGGACAATGCGCCACATCGCAACAGCACGAATTCACCGGAGCTGCATGTCAACTTTGCGCTCAGCCGCAACGGCGATGACATCGGGCTGTTTGCTCCGGATGGCCGATTGGTGGATTTGGTGGTTTTTGGGGCGCAGACTTCGGATGTGAGTCAGGGACGTTTCCCGGATGGGTCGGCGAGCATCCAAACGCTGGCCAGTCCGACGCCGGGCCGGCCGAATGTGGGCGGGCAGCCGAGCCAGCCGCCGGTGTTCAATCTGGCGGATGTGCGGGTGAACGGCAGCCTGATTAATCTGGGCTTCCAGACGACGGCCGGCAAGCGTTACCAGGTGCAGTACAAGAACCGCCTGAACGATACGCTGTGGTTGAATTTTGGCGGGCCGCAGACGGCCACGGGCGCCACCCTGACGGTACAGGACAACATACTGACGCAGCCCAGCCGGTTCTATCGGGTGATCGAAGTGCCTTAGCGCCCGGGGTTGACGGAATTGTTGCGGGGCGTGTCCTGAGCGGCGTTGCCCGGGGGCACGCCCCGAGTTTTTAAGCGAAAGCGGGATGAGGATGGAAACTGACAAACGGCTGTTGCGACTGGCGGCGGAGGATAATGTGCTTACCGCCATCACGACGCTGGCGGCGGGAGAGGAAGTGTGGATAGAGGGGGAGAGGGTGCGTTTGGACGCGCGCGTGCCGCTGGGGTTCAAGGTGGCGGCGCGGGCGATTCGGCAGGGGGAGAAGGTGCTGAAGTATGGGGTGCCGATTGGTTCGGCGACGGCGGAGATCCGGCGGGGCGAGGTGGTGCACACCCACAATCTGAAGAGTGATTATCTGCCGACTTACACCTGGGAGCGGCAGGCAGAGTATTTTGGTCAAACGCATTGAGCCATGATGCAGGGTTATCTACGGAGTGATGGTCGGAAGGGGATTCGCAACGTGCTGGTGGTGGCGTACCTGGTGGAATGCGCCCACCATGTGGCGCGGGAGATTGTGGGGGCTTTTCGCGGGCGGCCGGTGCATCTCATTGGTTTTCCGGGGTGTTATCCCAATGACTATGCCTTTCGGATGATGCAGCGTTTGTGCACGCATCCGAATGTGGGAGGGGCCTTGTTGGTTGCGCTGGGGTGTGAGAGTTTCAATCGGGCGGAGCTGGCCAGACAGATTGCGGCGACGGGGCGGCCGGTGGAGACACTGGTGATTCAGGAGAGCGGGGGGACGCGGCGCAGTATTGAGCGGGGATGTGAATGGGTGGGCGGGGCGTTAAGGAGGTTGGAAACCGTGCCGCGTGTGGAGATGGAGGTGCGGGAGCTGGTGGTGGGCACGATCTGCGGCGGGTCGGATGCAACCAGCGGGATTACGGCGAATCCGGCGGCGGGGCGGGCCTTTGATATGTTGGTGGCGGAGGGGGCGGCGGCGATTTTTGAGGAGACAGGGGAATTGATTGGGTGCGAGCCGATCATGGCGGCGCGCGCGGCGCGGCCGGAGCTGGCGCCGGAGATTGTGGCGTGTGTGGCGAAGGCGGCGCGTCACTATGCCACTTTGGGGCACGGCAGTTTTGCGCCGGGGAATGCGGAGGGGGGCCTGACCACGCAGGAGGAGAAAAGCATGGGGGCGTACAGCAAGAGCGGCCAGTCGCCCATAGTTGGGCTGTTGAAGCCCGGCGACGTGCCGCCCACGGGGGGGCTGTATCTGCTGGATGTGGTGCCGGACGGGGAGGTGCGGTTTGGCTTTGCCAATATTTGTGACAATGCGGAGATTGCCGAGTTGATGGCGTGTGGCGCGCATGTGACGCTTTTTACGACGGGCCGGGGGTCGGTGGTAGGATCGGCCATTGCCCCGGTGATAAAAATCTGCGCCAATCCGGAGACGTACCGGCGGCTGGCGGAGGACATGGACATCAACGCGGGCCGGATTCTGGAGGGGGAAGCCACGTTGGAGGAGGTGGGGCGGGAGATTTATGAGAAGGTGCTGCGCACGGCCGGGGGTGAACCGACGGCCAGTGAACGGCTGGGGCATCAGGAGTTCATCCTGACTTATAAGACATTTGAGCCGCTGGGGCCGGCGTGCCTGCCGCGGGTTTGAAGCGAGGGCTGGCGCTTAGAGCGGGCGCACCCAGATATTGCGGAAACGGACGGGGCAATCGTGGCCGCCCAGGACGAGGGGGCCGCGGCTGATTTTCTGCCGGTACTGGGGAATGATGCGATGGCCGGTCTCGCCGTGAATCTCCTCATTCAGGTGGACGAGGACGCCATTGTGAAACATCGTGATTCGGGCGGGTTTGACGAGTTTTTCGTTTTCAAAGACCGGGGCGGTGAAGAGGATGTCGTAGGTTTGCCATTGGCCGGGCGGGCGGCAGACGTTGACTCGCGGCGGGGTTTGTCCGTAGATGGCGGCGGCCATGCCGTCGGGATAGATTTTTTCGGTGAAGGAGTCAAAAATCTGGATTTCGTAGAGGCCCATGAGGAGGAGGCCGTTGTTGCCGCGATTGTACCAGGGGAAGCCATCGGGCGGCGGGGCCATCCATTCGAGGTGAATCTGGCAGTCGCCGAAGGTGTCTTTGGAGACGAGCGCCTCATTGCCGACGGCGACGAGGCAGCCGTCCTCGATTTTGTACACGGGTTTTTGCCAGCGCGACAGGTTTGTGCCGTCGAAAAGGACGATGGCATCCGCGGGGGGGCGGGCGGGCATGACGGTCTGGCCGGCGGTGCCGGGGTCCACGCGTTTGGGGTTGGGTCGGTCGGGGTCGTGGACGTGAAAGCCGCACCAGGGCAGGACAGGAGTATCTTTGTAGCCGTACACGCCGGAGCCATCTTTGGCTTTGACCAGCTCGGCGGCGGTGAGGGCGGGCAAGGCCAGGGATGCGGTGACGCAGCAGAGGATGAGGGATTTCATGGCGGCATTGTTGCGCAGGCCGGTGGCGGATTCAATGGAAAATCAGGCTTGAGATGGCGTCTGCCGGGGGAAAGCGGGCGTGACAACGCAGCCTGGTGGGCGCATGATGGGGGGTATGAAACCATTTGGCATACCACAGGCGGCGGGCTTGCTGGTGGCGCTGGCGGCGGTGCCCGGGGTGATTGCTTTTGACGGACATCAGGTAAAAGAGGGGCCGCTGAGCTTGCTGATTGCGCCTGTGCCGCTGGTAACGAATTACCATCAACCGCAGCCGGTGCGGGCCAGCGTTTCCAACGCTTCGGCGGAGGCGCTGACGGTCAAGTTGAGCATGGGGGGACTGGTGGATGAGTGCCGGGCGGTGGGGCCAACAACGGTCAGGCTGACGGTGCCGCCGCGTGAGGTGCGGGAGGCCGGCTTTGCGCTGGCCGTGGGTAAGGGGGCGTATTCGGCCCTGTATCCGGTGCGGGTGAAGGCGGAGGCAAGCGTGGCGGGGCGGCGGGTGGAGCTGGAGGCGGTGCGCATTTTCACCAATGATTTCACACAACTGCCGCGGGTGGCGGCGCCGCCGGCGGCGCTGGTGGTGCCGGCGTCCGGGGCTGTTCCGCTGAGCCGACACAAGCCGCATCGGGTGGTGTGGCAATATTTTGAACAGCCGCCGCAAAGGCTGCCTGACGAATGGACGGGGACGCACGAATCCTCCGGGACCAGTGTATTCATGGGGCCGGTGCAGCGCGGGGAGACCCGGCAGGCCTGGCAGGTCCATCCGCCGTGGCGGAAACAGGCCGGGACAGTGGAGATGGGGTGGAAAGTGCGGTTGCCGCAGAGTGGGGCGCGGCTGGTTTTTTACAGCGCCATCAGAGATCACACGGCCAGCGAGCCGCCCAGTGACGGGGTGACGTTTCGGGTGTGGGTGGATGAGACGGAGGTGTACAGCCGGCATACTGACAGCAAGACGTGGGTTTTGAATGAGGTGGATTTGAGCCGTTTCCGGGGGCGTGAGGTGATGTTGCGATTGGAGACCCATCCCGGGCCGCAACGGAACACGACCTGTGACTCGGCGTTTTGGGGTGATCCGGTCATCCTTGCGGGTGCGGCTCCCCAATTGCGGAGCGCTGCCGCGAGAGCGCAGGGGCAGGAAGAAGCCCGCATGGCGGTGGCCTCCGGCCGGGGTGGGCGGGAGGCCATGGTGTTCGAGCTGGGGGATGGATTGCGGGCGGCGGTGGTGCTGGGGCCTAATGGATTGGCGGACGCGGCCATAGCGTTTGGCGGCGCGGAGGCATCCGTGGTATGGGACGGGATGGCCATGCAAGTGCTGGATTTGCCGGTGGGCGGCTGGCCGGCGGGGGTGGTGGTGGAGCGCGTCACCGTGGCCTCCAACGGTGGGCGCTGGCGGGTGACACACCGGCTGCAAACGGTGGAGGGGCCGGGGCAGTTGGTGGCAGAGCTTTGGGCGGAAGGGCCGGGTCTGCGGATGAAGATCGCGAGTGACCGGCGGATCACAGATTTGACGACGGGCGCGGCCGATCGCCCGGCCCGGCGGGTGTATTACGGGCATGGTTATTGTATTGAGGAGCCGCAGGCCTTCCGGGCGGGCGGGGGCGGGCACAACCTGGCGACGAGTCATGTGGGATTTGAGTTTGACAATGGTCTGGCGCTGCTGGTGGCCACGGATGCGCCGGTGGATTATTTGGAGGTGAATCCGGCCACGCGCACTTACGCGCTGCACACGCATCCGGGGGCGATGTTCACGTTTGTGCCGGGGCGGCGCGGGGCGATGGATTGCGCCATTCGGTATCGTCCGTTGTATGACAAGAAGGCCGCGCCGGCTGTGGCGTTGAAGGCGGGGCGGTTTGTGTTTGATTTATGGGGCGGGCGATACGCAGAGAACACGGCGCGGTTGCAGCGCTGTTTTGATTATGGGCTGACCAATGCGATGGTCATCATTCACGTGTGGCAGCGGTGGGGTTATGATTACCGGCTGCCGGATATTTTTCCGCCGCTGCCCACGCTGGGGACGCTGGAGGAATTGCGGGCGCAGAGCCGGTTGTGCCGGGCCCTGGGGGTGCAATGGGGTTTGCACGACAACTACATAGACATCTATCCCGATTGCACGGATTTCAGTTATGAAAACGTGACCTTTACGGCGGAGGGGCAGCCGCGGAAGGCGTGGCTGAATGAGGGGCGGAATGCGCAGAGTTACCAATTCCGGCCGGACCGGGTGATGCCGTTTCTGCGGCGGAACATGCAGTTGATTGGGCCGGCGCTGGAGCCCAACACCTATTTTGTGGATGTGTGGACTTCGATTAATGCCTTTGATTACTTTGATCGTCATGGGCGTTTTCATTCGAAGATGGAAACGCTGCGTCACTGGGGCGAGGCATTTAACTACATCCGGCGGGCATGTGGGGGCGGTCCGACCACCAGCGAGGCGGGGAGCGACCAACTGATTGGATATCTGGACGGGGCGGATTGCCAGTTTTTGCATTTGAGCGCCAGCGGTGGGCCATTCAACAACCGGGTGGTGTGCCGGGATTGGGCGCGGGTGCCGTGGTTTAATGCGGTCAATCATACACGGTTTAGTTTGCATGGGGTGGGTTATCCGGGGCGCTATGAGGGGGGACGCGGGCGGACGCTGCATGGCATCACCAGCGATGACTATGTCAGCGCGGAAATCCTTACGGGCAACGCGCTGATGATTGATTTGCGGAACACGGGCCGGGAGGCCATCCGCAAGTACTGGCTGGCGCAGGGGTTTGTGGAGAGCGTGGCGCTGGACGAGATCAGGCAGGTGGAGTTTGCGGGGGACAATCCGCATCGTTTGATCATTCACTGGCAGGGAGGGGGGCGGGGGTATGTGAATCGGGGGGTAGAGGACTGGACTGTAGGCGGCCATGTGCTGCCGCAATTTGGTTATTGGGCCGTGAACGGGGCGGTGGAGTCGGCGATTGAGCGGGTGGAGGGGCAGATTGTGGAGCGCTCGCGCCGGCCGGGGGAGGTCTATGTGAATGGGCGGGGTTATCTGCCAGAGGCGCCGCTGTTGATTCAGCCTGGTTTTGCCGGTTTCAGCGCGGTGGGCGAGCGGCAATTTCGATTGCAGGTGCGGTGGAAGGCCCAACAGCCGGCGCCGCGGAATTTGCAGGTGTTTTATCATTTTTCGCGTCCGGTGCCCGGTCGCTACAGTCCGGCGGAGTTTTACGGAGGGGGGGTTCCTTCGACGCCGACCACGCAATGGGAGGGGGAGGTGGTGACGGATTTTGTGGTGAACATTCCCGAGAACATGCAGCCGGGCGAATACGCGGCGCTGGTGGGGTTGTTCAATGCTGGCGGGGAGGGCGGGCGGCGTTATGCCCTGTTGGGGGACGATGCCTCGGATCATCGTTACCGGGTGGGCAAATTGATCGTCAGCGGCAGCGGGGGGAAAATTACCGGCCTCAAGTTTGAGCCGTCGGCGGAGGAGTATCGGCCTGATCCCCGGTTATTGCCCAACCGGCGGCCGGTGGATTTTGGCGCGGTAAAGACCAGCGGCGCCGTAAAACTGGCGCAGGTGAACGGGCGGCGGCTGATCATACCGTTGCCGGATGGGGAGGATTTTGAAGTAAGTCTGAGGCCCGAGGCCTTGGGGGGAGCAGTCAATCGGGCGGTGCGGGTGGTGACGGTGGATCGGCAGGGGCAGCGCGGAGCGACGGTGCCGGCGCGAGTGGAGGAGGGCCGTCTGCAATTTCGCGCGCAGCGGGAGGTGTTCGGTTATGAGCTGGTGGACGAGTGAGGGGGATGCTCAGGGCCAGGTTACTTGGAGGCGATAGAACTGGGAGCGGTCTGCAGCCGGGGGCAATTCCAGGCGCCATTCCTGAGGGGCGTTGGGCGGAGGGAGGTTGGTCCAGGTTTCCCAGGCGCCCTGCCAGAGATTGGTTCGATATAAAACGCGCATGGTGCGTCCGGCCTGCAGCAGGCCACGCAGGGTGAGGCGGCCGTTGGATTGTTCGAGCTGCAGGCGGAGATGGCTGCGGGGGTCCCGGGGGTCGGTGCCGGCGAGGAATTCCTCCAGATTGCTGTGGCCATCGCCATCGGCATCCTGCAGGGCGTCGGCGGGGTTTTGGCTGAGCAGGCCATGGAGGCTTTCCCAGGCATCGGGCAGGCCATCGCTATCTGAGTCTTCAGCGTCGGGGGCGCCCGGTGAGCCGCCGGGGTTGGCGCTGGCCCGCCATTTTAGGGGATCTTCCGGCGCTTGAAAACGGAGGGGATAACGTTGGGTCAGCGAGTAGCCGCCGTTGTCGGCTTCGACGGGCCAGGGCGGGACATCGTCGTATTTGAGGGAGAGGATTTCCAAGCCGCGGGGGTCCACCAGCGTCAAGCGCTCGCCGCCATTGTCGAGGCGTCCGGTGTACACTCCGGCGATGGGGATCCCCGGATATTTAAGGGCGAAGGCATCGGCATCGGAGACCAGGACGGCGTAGGCGTTGGGCGGGAGGCGGGAGCCGTTGGTAAAGGTGAACTGGATGCCCTGGACGAACTGGAAGCCGGACAGATTGAGGGGTTGCGCGGAGCGGTTCCACAATTCAATAAACTCGAAAGCATCGCCATCCCGGCCCTGGAAGGCGGGGGGATTGTACATGATTTCGGTGAGGGTGAGCGCCTGCAGGTTCTGGGTGGGATAGAACATGGCCTCGGAGAGGGCGCTCCACTGACCGTTGAGATGGACACGGGCCCTGACTACGACGGGGTCGAGGATGGGGATGGGGTTTTGATAGAGCAGGGCGGAAGGCGCCACGGCGCCGCTGCCGTAGGTGCGGGGGTCTTCCCCGTTCAAGGTGTAGTAAATCTCGCCCGCCTGGTTGGTGTGACCGAGCACGAGGGAAAAATCGGGCGGGACGTCGCCGCCGAATGGACTGAAGACGGGCGCGGCGAGGGCGGGATAGAGGCCGGCGGCGCGGAAGCGGGCGAGGTTGATGTCCGTTAAAGTGGGGAAATAATTGGTGCAAAGTTTGTTGATTTCCGGCCACCACCATTCATCGCGGGTGAAAGTCTGTCCGTGGCCGGGATTGGCGCCGATGGTGAACTCGCGGGCGTCCCCCCAGCGGGCGCTTTCGCCGACGATGGCGCGCTCAATTTCGGCCACGCGCGCCATGAGGCGGGCGATATTTTTGGCGGGGGTCAAGGCGCCGTCGTTGAACAGATGCTTGTGCACGCGGTCACCGAACAGGCGGCGGAATTCCGGCCAGGCGCGGAGGGCGCCATAAATGCGGGCGGGGGTGTCGGGGTTGTTGACGTCCACGCGGTTGCGGCGGACGAGTTGGTCCAGGACGATTTCCTGGTCCCAGGGGAGGAAAATCCAGCGGGTGGCGGGGGAGCCGGTGCGCGGGTTGGCGCGGCGGTGGACGGCATACCAATTATGGTGGGGCCAGTCTTCGGCTTCGGCCACGATGTGGAGGATCATGTAATCGATCAGGTTGATGACATCCACGCGCTGGGTGACGGCGTGGAAGGCGGCCTCGTTGGTGATGCCGGCATTGACGATGGCCATGAGTTCATTCCAATCGTCCTTGGAGCCATCTTTGAGGGTGGCGAAGTCGTAGATGGCATCGCCGCACAGGACGTCCCAATCCTGCCTGCTGCCGCCGAGGTGTTCGGCGCAGAAGGAGGCGTCCATGCGCTCGGAGGGATTATAGACGCCCCAGTAGAGGCCGTTGAGGTAGAGATGGACGAAGTGATTGCGGGCGGCGAGGTGGCCCATGTCACGCATGGAGTCCTTCACCCAGGAATCGCGCAAGAGGAGGGAATCTTCGGGGCGGTAGCGGGTGCCCTTGCCGCCGGGGAGGGCGGTTTGGTCGGAGTAGCGTGTGGCCCAGGTGTCGGTGAAACCGGCGCGGAGGATGAGGTTGTCGAATTGCCGGACGCCGCCGTTGAACCAGTCATAGCGGAGTTTGGAGGGGCCGTAGTCGGATTTGAAGAGCAAGCGGAGGGAATGCTTGGCGAGGCGGTTGTTATCGCGGCTGGCATTGCCCTGGATGCGGAGGGCGCAGTTGGCCTGAAACCCTTTGCGTCCGTCCGGTAGGAGTAATTCCACAGAGGCGGCGCGTTCCCAGTCCTGTCCCGCCGCCGGGTCATGGACACTGGTGGAGTGGTTGTAGAGGCCGCGGACGGGTCCCCAGAGACTGTCGTGGTCGGTGACGATGGAGACGGAGGGAATGGCCAGCAAGTCCTGGCGGATGGTGTGGCGGTAGCGGGGATGGTTGACGACGTTGGGGTCCATTTCGTAGTCGGCCGGGTAATCGGCCTGCCAGGTGGTGGGATAGCCGGGGAGTGAATTGGACTGGCGCAGGACGGTGTCGAGGAAGAGGTAGGAGTGCGTGTCCGGCTCGGTGGGAATGAGATTGGGGGCCCAGGCCATGGCACGGAGGAGGGTGGTATTGGTAATCCACAAGGGGCCTTGGTACACCAGGCCATTGGTGGGGGAGGGGCGGCTGCCATCGGTGGTGTAATAGATGATGGCGCCGGGGGTGGCGGAGGTGATGCCGACGGTGAAAGGGGTGTCGTAGAACCCGCGGTTCAGGCTGAATTTGGTGTCGCTGACGAAGCCCAGGTAACCGGTGGCATTGGTGGTGCCGGGAGTGGGTTGGGCGAAGTAGAAAAGGCCCACTCCCTGCTCGGTAAAACCTTCGAGGGTGGCGCCGAGGAGGAAGTGCTGGCTGTTGGTGGAATAACTCAAGCCGTGAATGGCCAGGAGGTTGGAGCCGGTTCGGAGGGGGGTGGCGGAGGTGGCGAAGATGAATTCCTCTTCGGTCATGGCGTTGGGGAGGGGGCGATCGGTGGTGGCGGTGGCGTTCCATGCGGGGGTGGTGGGAGCATGGCGCGAGGGCAACAGCTCGCCGTTCAACCAGGCAACGAAGCCATCTTTGTAGCGCACGCGGAGGCGCAGGAATTGGGGCAGCGCGCCGGTGTCCACGTTAAAGGGATAACGCAAGGCCAGGCCGGTGGCCCGTCCGCGCATGAGGGTGCGGATGTCATTCTGCACGTACTGGGCGAGGCCGGGCTGTTTAATTTCCAGCGCATTGAGGAAGACCCCGTAATCGGCGCCGCCGCCGCTGCCGACGCTGCCGGGGTCGCGGCGGCCGGAGATCTTCAAACGGCCCTGGGGGTCAATGAGGGCATTGAACTTCAGGCGGTAGTCGGTGTCGGAAGTGGGGAGCACGGAGCCGTCGAAGGTGTAAAGCGGGACGACGGTGACGGCGTTGGCGGCCCAGGAGGAGCGCCGGCTGCCGGGGCTGGAGTTGTCATAAGACCAGAGGGTTACTTCGCAGGATTGACCGGGGGGGAGGCCGGAGATGGTGAGGTCAAGGCCGCCCTGATTGGTGCGGGAGCCGCTGAACACAAAGTCGCGCAGGAGGGCGGAGGAGGTGAAGTTGCCGCTGTTGACGGGCTGGCTGCGGAGGCGGTCGTCGTAATTGTCCGGCGGGGTATTGGAGAGGGTCACCTGGAGGTTGCCGAAGAAACGGATGGTGGGGGCGCTTTGGGCGGCGGTGGCGCTGGTATTGGAGTTGATGACGAAGGACTCGAATCCCGGCTGGGTGACGGGGGTGGTGCCGCGTTCGTCAAAATCCAGGCGCAAGAGGATGTTATCGGTGGAGGAATAGCCGATGGTGCCGGTGGCCGAGGGCCAGGCAGAGGCATCGTAGGCGGGCGCGGTCCAGCCCTCCAATTCGGCGGCATTGGTCATGACCTTCCAGCGAAAAGGGGTGGAGGGAAGGAGCCAGGGGGTGGTGAGGGAAATTCTTTGTTGGCCGTAGGAGACATTGGCGCGCTGTGGGGGATAATTGGTGCAGGCGGAGATGAGGTTGCCTTGGGCGTCAAACAAGGCCAGGTGGCCGCCGGCATTTTGCAGGCGGAAACTGGCGTGGAGCGGGGCGCCGGGAGTGGCGCGGTTTTTGCCCGAGGCAAAGATGAGCAAGAAACTGCGCGGGCCGATGTTGGTGGCGGGGAAGATCCATTTGTTGGGATTGGCGGGGTCGTCGGTCAGGCGCCAGCCGGTGAGGGGCATGGGGGAGGCAGCATCATTGTAGAGTTCAATCCAGTCCGGGCTGTCGCCATCTTCATCTTCAAGCCAGCCGTCATTTTCCGCCATGAATTCATGGATGACCACGGCGGCGGGCCCGGGGAGGGCAGTGCCAACGAGGGAGATGGCGAGGAGCATACCGCCTAGGGCTGCGCGAACAAACTTTCCCCAATCCAACGCAATCATGGGCAATAAAGGGCGATGTGGGAATATAAGCGCAGAGTCCGTTGAGTGACAATGCTCTTTGTAAAAATGACGGTGTAGGGCGGGTTGCGCGGGGTGTTGGTTGGTGCGCTTGAGTGAGGGAGTGGGTGTTGGGGCTGGCGGGGGGCTGACATTTTATTTGCGTTTGGGCCTGTTTCATGGCGGATTAGGGGACGGGGAAGGCAATACCCAGTTCCCTGAGAAGGCTTATGAGCAGCATCCAAGGTTTATTATTTGATTTTGACGGCGTGATTTTGGAAACCGAACAGCCCGGGTATCGGAGCTGGCAGAAGATTTATGCCGAGTTTGGGGAGGAGCTCAGCATGGAGCAATTTGCGCTGGTCATTGGCACACATTTCATTGAGTTCAATCCGCGCACGGAATTGGAGCGGCGGTTGGGACGCAGGCTGGATTGGGAGGAGCTGGAGCGGCGGCGGGAGCAATATCAGCGCGAGCTGGTGGCGCGGCAGGCGGTGCAACCGGGGGTGGTGGAATTGATACAGGAGGCGCGAGGAGCGGGGGTGAAGGTGGCCATTGTGTCGAGTTCGCCGCGGAGCTGGATTGATCACTGGCTGCAGCATCACCGGCTGGAGGGGAGGTTTGATTTGATCATGAATGTGGACGAGGTGCCGACGCCGAAACCGGCGCCGGATCTTTATCTGGCGGCGTTGGAGCGGCTGGGTTTGCCGCGGCAGGCGGTGGTGGCGGTGGAAGATTCACCGAATGGCAGCAAGGCGGCGCAGCGGGCGGGGATTTTTTGCGTGATTGTGCCGAGCGAGATCACGGCGCTGCTCAAGTTTGAAGTGGATTTTCCGAGGTTGCCCTCCCTGCGGGGAGTGACATTGGCGCAACTGGCGCAAATGAAGGAAGCCTACCGGCGACGGCAAGCCGCGAGCACGGCGCGGCCGGCGGGGGTGGCCTGAGGTTTAGCCCGGCTGGGAGGTGAGGCCGAGCAGTTGCGCGCCCCAGCGGAGCCACCAGGGCATGGTGAGGAGGGCGCCAAGCGAGGTGCTGAGGACGATGCGCAGGGCCAGGCCGGGATCGCCGCCGTAATGACGTGACATGATGATGGGAAAGACGGCGGCGGGCATGGCGGCCTGGAGGAGGATGATGCGTTTCAATTCCACCGGGGCGGGGAGGACACAAGCGAAAAGCAGGAATCCCACCGGCAGGAGGCCCAGGCGAAGGGCGCAGGCCCAGAGGATGGGAGGCTGCAAGCGGCCGAAGCGGAATTCATGGGCGTAATCGGCCATGGTGGCGCCAACCAGGACCAATCCCAGCGGGATGGCGCATTGGCCCAACAAGTGGGCGGTCTGGCGGACAAAGGCGGGCAGGTGGGGAGCCAGGCCGCTGGCGTTCAGAGCCAGGCCCAAGAGGATGGCGCCGAGGGGGACATTGACAATTTGGCGCCAGCCGGATTTGAGGCCCTGGCCGGAGATGACCAGCAGCCCGACGCTCCACATGGCGGCCTCCACGCCGATGTTGTGCACGAAAAGCACGCCGACGGTTTCGCGGTCAAACATCATGAGGGCCAGCGGGAGGGGGATGTACCCGTAGTTGTAGATGCCGGTGCACAAGGCAAAGGTTCTTTGCGCTGTGCCCGGGGGCAGGCCGGTGAAGCGGGAGACGGCCAGGGCGAGCAGGATGCCGGCGGTCACGGTAATGAAACCGACGGTGGGGGTGAGCAGCAAGGTGGAGAGGTTGGCGAGAGCGGCATTGCCGAGGACGGAGTCAAAGATGAGGCAGGGGGTGAACACGTTGATGGTGACGCGCATCAAGCTGGTGTCGGCCTCGGTGGTGAGCCAGTTGAGGCGGCGCATGAGGGCGCCCATGAGGACGGCGCCAATGACCGGCAACACGGCCGTGAAAATGCCGGCCATGGAGCTGGCGGTGATGATGCCTTCAGGCATGGTGGGGCAGGATTGAAGCACAAAAAACCGGGAGCGTCACTCCCGGTTTGATGGGCGAAGCCAGCCGGCAGACCTCAAGGAGCGGTCAGGCGGATGGTGAGGTTGGTGACATACGGCGAGGCGTTGACGCCGCCGTAGGAGGTGCCGCCGTTGTCCACTACGCGCACGCCGAGGGTGACTTCCTTGCCGATGGCGCTGGCGCTGTTGGTGGGGGCAAACTCCAACATGCCGTTGGGGTAGATGATGGGCTGGCGGAGGAAGATGGCGCGGTTGGTGTTGTTGACGATTTGGAAGGTGAGGGCCTGATTGGTTTCGTTGAAGGCGCCGGGGTCACCGAAGAGCACGTTGGTGCGGACCAGCCCTGCGGCCACGGGCACCTGGACCAGGCTTTGGGTGATGGTGAGGGTGGGGGCATCGTTGACGGGCAGGATGCGGATATCGAAGTTATAGGAGGCGACGTTGTTGTCGTAGGGGTTGCTCACGGGGCCGGAGTCAAAGAGGTCCACCAGCACGCGGGTGGTGCCGTTGGCATCGGGCGCGGTGGCGAAGGACAGCACGCCGGCCGGGCTGTTGGTGGGCAGGAGGCTGAACAGATCCGGGGTGACGGTGGTGGTGACGAAACTGACGGTTTGGGTGCTTTCGTGGTATTCCGCCGGGCCGGTTTTGATGTTGCGCCAGAGGTTGCTGACGGTGAGGCCGCTGTCTTCCAGGACGGTGATGACGCGATTGACCAACTGGGCGGAAGGCGGATCGTTGACGGGCAGGACGGTGATGACAAAGGAGTTGGTGGCGCTGTCATCGCCGCCATTGGCGCGGCCGCCGGTGTCGCGCAAGATGACGTTGACGTTGGCGACGCCGTTGCTGTTGGGACGAGGGCGGTAGAGCAGGGTATTGTCGGCCTTGCGGATGTAGGGCTGGGTGATGAAGAGGCCGGGGTTGTCATTCTGAACGATGATGGTGTAGCCCTGGGAGGTTTCATTGGTGCCCAGGAAGATGGAGGAGGCCACGATGAAATTACTGACCACTTGCATGGGGGCGTCCTCATAGACAGTTTGCAGCCCGGCTTCGGTCCAATCGAGGCTGAAGACCGGCGGCTGGTTGACGGGGAGGACGCGAATCATGAAGGTTTTAATGGCGCTGGTGTCCTTGCCGCCGTTGGCGGTGCCGCCATCATCGCTCACGCGCACGGAGATGTAGGCAAAGCCACTGACGAAAGGCTCCGGGGTGAAGGAAAGCGTGCCGCCGGCGTCAAGCTGGGGCTGGGAGGAAAACAGGCTGGGGTTGGTATTGCGGGTGATTTCAAAGTCGCTCAGGGTCTGGCCTTCGACGACTTCATCGGGCGGGCCGACGGACAAGTCGGTGGCGAAGTTGGGGATGACGACGTTGCCGGCGTTTTCGAGCACCACCACTTGATTGGTGCTGAAGTTGAAGGTGGGCGGGTCATTGATGGGAAACACCTCGAGGGTGAAGTAGTTGGTGCTGCGGTTGATGCCGCCGCGGGCCACGCCGCCGGTATCCTCCATGATGACCTGGACATTGGCGAGGCCTACGGCGTTTTTGGCGGGGCGGAACATGAGCTTGCCGCCCACGAGGATGTAGGGTTGAACGGCAAACAGGGCGGGGTTGTCATTGCTCACCAGGAAGCGATAGGCCTGGCCGCGTTCATTGGGAGGGCCGACGAAGATATCGTAGGCAAAATAATTGATTCCGTTGCCCAGCCAGTCTTCGGGCACGCTGACCCAGGAATCCACGCTGAACGAAGGGGGATCGTTCACCGGGAGGACGGTGATGTTTACGCGGGCGGGGGCGGAGGTGATGCTGCCGTCGTCCACCACGTATTCGAAGAAGGTGGGGCCGAAGAAATTGGGGTTGCCTTGGAAGTCCACATCCGGCCCGCCCAAAGTGGGTTGAAACACGAGGCCGTTGGCGGGGGGAGTGATGATGGTGTAGGTCAAGGGGACGCCGGCGGTGCCGGACAACTGGAAGCTCAAAGTTTCATCCTCGTTCACCGTGACGGAGAAGGAGCGGGCGACGGGGGTTTCGTTGATGAGCACGGAAATGGTGTCGGGTGTGGCATTGGCCACGACCAGGTCTGGCGCCAGGTCGCCGTTGAGGTCGCCGGCGGCCAAGGCCCGTGGGTCGCTATTGCAGGGGAAATCGCCCACTAAAGAGTAACCGTTTGGCACGCCGCGGAAGACGCGAATGTCGGAGCCCCCGCGCAAGCCGACGGCGAGGTCATTGGTTTTGTCCTGGTTCAGGTCCACCACCACCAGGCCTTGGGGGGTGGAGACGCTGTTGGTGAGGGCGGGGAGGAAGCTGGCAAACTGGTTGTTGCGCAGGCCGACGATCATGTCTGAGGTGTACTTGACGGCGAGCAAATCCGGGTAACCGTCGGCGTTAAAATCATCCACGGCCAGCTCGGTGAGGCCGCTGCCGCCGCCGGCAGACATGGTCAGCGGGGTGGCAAACGTGCCGTCTTGGTAGCCCAGGAAGACACTGAGGGTGTTGTTGCCGGCGTTGCCGATTACGAGGTCCAGGCGCCCGTCTTTGTTGAAATCATCCACCACCACGGCGACGGGGTTTGGGCCGGTGGCCAGATTGGCGTGGAGGACGAAGATTTCGTCGGCGCGTCCCAGGTAGATGGAGATGCTGTTGTGGGAGGAATTGACGACCACGAGGTCATTGGTGCCGTCGGAGTTGAAATCGGCCACTTCGATGGCGGAGGGGGCGTAGCCCACCGGGCTTAAATAGGCTTGGAAGGGGGCAAAGCCCACGCCGCTGTTGATGAGGTAGGAGAAGCCATCGGCGGCCGGGTTGGCAACCAGGATGTCCGGCCGTTTGTCGGCATTGCCATCGCCCACCTGGACTTTTAAGGGATTCACCAGCGTGCGCAGATAGGTGGGGGGGCCGAAGGTGCCGTCGCCCAGGCCATAGCGCACCTGGATGTTGGTGGCGCCGGAGAGCGCGAAGCCGACAATCAGGTCCAGGTTTTTATCGCCGTCCAAATCGGCCAGTTTGACCGAGACGGGATCGGCGACGTTGATGGGTGGGCCGTCCAGCGCCGGGTAGGTTACCGGTGGGGCAAAAACCATCTGCGCCCAGGAGGGGAGAAGTGTGGCCCACAGGGTCATTGCCAGGCAGGCGGCAAGCAGTCGGGAGGTCCGCAAGGCTCGACGCAGCAGTCGGGCTGGTGCGAGAGGCTGAACAGCAGTTGCTGGGTTTTGCATAAGCCAAATATACTCTCGTATTCCCTGAATCCAACCACCACCCGGACTGGCAAACACCAAGCGGGCGGGTACCGGCGCTAACACGTAAAAATTGTTTGATTGCAAACACTTGTAACACAAATTGTCGGACCTAGCAAGCCTTGATTCCTGAAAAAAGCCACGGTGGCGGCGGCAGGACTGAGCGGGGGGGAGAGGGCGGACAGAGATGGGAGGTGGGGGTTTGTTGACAAGACCATTTACACCGTGGCTGCACCTTGGTAAGGATGGATTTGTTATGTTATCAGAAAGCCTGCGATGGATGGGGATGTGTGCCTTGGGATTTGCCGCGGTGGTGGCGCAAGCGGCGGTTTTGGGCAGTGCCAACTACAACCTGCTGCCCAACGGGGATTTTGAGGAGGGCCAGGGCACACCTGCGGGATGGACGTGGGCGGGGGAAGTGCGGGGCGACTGGGTTTCTCAAGGCGCACCTTCCGGCCAGCGGGCCATCAGCATCCAGGGGGAGGGCAAAGGCGCGGGCTATTGGCGCAGCTCGCGGTTGAAGCTGACACCGGGGGCGGTGTATCGCTTCAGTTTCTGGGCGAAACGGGAGACCAATGCCAGCGGTGGCTGCCTGATCAGCGGGCCTTCGCTGGTCAATCGGGACATCATTCCGGACACGACATGGCAGAGGTATCAAAGTCTCGTTGCGGTGCCGGTGCAAGGCACCAACGATTACCTCAGGCTGGGGCATTGGGAGGGGCGGGGCACGGCCTATTTTGACAATGCCCGGCTGGTGCCGATCTGGCCGGTGCACGCGGTATTTAACCACGGCCTGGAACTGGGCAAAGACGAGAGCGTGGAGGGAGGGGTGTATCATTGCCGTCTGCACTTTGCGGGAGAGGAGGCCAATTACAGCCGGGTGCTGCATGAGCATCGGTGCGGGTTCAACACGTCGCGCTGGAGTTTTGGGCCGGGGGCGTACGTGATCTACCGGCATCGGGTGCCGGGGGGATTTCGCACGGCGCAATTAAAGGTGAACGTGAATTACTACGTGGGGGGGCGGTTGCAGGTGGAGGCCAGCGCCGACGGGAGCCATTGGCAGACGGTGGGGGTGTTGGAGGGCGAGCGCCGGGCGGGGGAATGGGCCATTCCGGCCGGGGCGCTGGAGGGTGGCTCGCTGTGGGTGCGGCTGGTGGGAGAAGGGGCCAACTGCAACTTGCAGGTGAACCAGTACGAGCTGGCGGCGTCATTGCGCCAGCCGATGCCCGAGGCGCGCGGCATGACGTATTACGTGGAGCCTGCGGAGCCGCCGTTGGCGGGTTTGCAGGTGCAATTCCCCGGGGTGGAGATGATGAGTGGTTCGCCCGTGCTGGTGATGCAGTTGATGAACGAAAGCAGCCAGGGGATGAATCTGAAGTTGGGCGTGGGCGGGCCGGAGGGGAGGGAGGAGTTGCGGAATTTGCCGGGGCTGGCAGCGGGGGCGACGCAAACCGTGCGGGTGCCTTTGCGGGCACAACAGCCGGGCCAAAATACCGTGAACCTGGCGCTGACGGATGCGCGCCAGCGGCGATGGCTGGCGGCAGCAGTGGATTTTCAAGTGGGGGTGCTGGCCGATCCAAGGCCGGGTTACTGGCTGGCGGAGAGCAGCAGCCTGGGGCTGTGGTGGTGCGAGAGCGGATGGAAGATTGGGCGGGAGCGCGCCCTGCCCGCGCGGCCGGCCGGCGGGAAGGTCACGCCGATTACGGTGGCGGCGGCGCGGGGGGAGTACGAAGCGGCGCAACTGGTGTTGCGGCCGGCCGTGGCGGCGGAACTGCGGTCGGTGCAGGTGGGGCCCTTGCGCAATGCGCGGGGCCAGTTGCTGAAGGCGCGGTGTGAATGGATGGAAGTGGCTTATGTCAAGGTTACGCGGCCCACCGATAACACCTGTGAGCCGGGGTGGTATCCGGATCCGCTGCCGCCCTTAAGGCTGCCGCTGCGGCTGACGCCGCAGCAAAACCAGCCGTTGTGGCTGCAGGTTTACGTCGAGCCCGAGGCTCAGGCCGGCGAGTATCAGGGCGAGATTACACTGGCCACGTCCGCGGGCAACTGGCGGGTGCCGTTGCGGGTGATGGTGTATGGTTTTCAGATGCCGGTGGAGACCCATTTGCGGAGCGCCTTTGGCCTGAGCAGCAGCACCATCAATCGTTATCATCATTTGACCAATGCGGAGCAGCGGGCGCTGGTTTATCAAATGTACCTGACCAACTTTGCCCGGCACCGGATCGCGCCGTACTCGTTTTTTGCGTATTCGCCCATTCAGGTGCGGTTCACGGGGACGGGCGCGGACAAACGGGCGGAGGTGGATTTTACGGCGTTTGAGAAGGCGGCGCGGCAATGGCTGGATGAGCAACATTTTAACAGTTTTTTGCTGCCGTTGCGGGGCATGGGCGGAGGCACCTTTCACAGCCGGCACCTGGGCGAGCTGGAGGGGTTCAAAGAGGGCACGCCGGAGCATAGCCGGTTGTTCAAGGATTATTTGGGGCAGGTGGAGCGATATTTGCGGGAGCGGGGATGGCTGAGCAAGGCGTACACGTACTGGTTTGATGAGCCGGATCCGAAGGATTACGAGTTTGTGGCGGAGGGCATGAAGCGCATCAAGGCTGCGGCGCCGGGACTCAAACGCATGTTGACCGAGCAGCCGGAGCCGGAGCTGCTGGGGCATGTGGATATTTGGTGCGGATTGACGCCGGAATGGACGCCGGAGAAAGTGGCGGCCCGGCGGGCGGCCGGCGAGGAAGTGTGGTGGTACATCTGCTGCGCGCCGCATGCGCCGTACATTACGGAGTTTATCGATCATCCGGGTTTGGAGCTGCGCCTGTGGCCGTGGCAGAGCTGGCAATACGGGGTGCAGGGCATTTTGGTTTGGGAAACGGTGTGGTGGACAAGCTCGGCGGCTTTTCCCGGGGCGCAACGGCAGAATCCATGGGAAGATGCGATGAGCTATGTGGCGGGCTATGATTACAAGCCGGGCCAGATTGGCTACTGGGGCAATGGGGATGGGCGTTTTTTGTATCCGCCCCGGTCAGCCATGGCGGAGGAGCAGCCTTGTTTGGAGCCGCCGGTTACTTCGTTGCGCTGGGAAAACTTGCGGGATGGGATGGAGGATTATGAGTATTTCTGGATGTTGCAGCAGCGCGTGGAGCGGGAGAAACGGCGTGGGGCTCCGGCCGCCCGCTGGCGGGAGGCGGAGGCCCTGTTGCGGGTGCCGGAAAATATTTCACGCGATACGCGAAATTTCACCACGGATCCGCGGCTGGTGCTGGCACACCGGGAGAAACTGGCCCGCATGATTGAGAAACTGGGGGATTAGGGCGCCAGGTCATGACTGCGGAGTCCACCAACACGCCGGGCGGGCAGGCCGCGGAGAAGGGACAACCGAGGACGCCCCTGGCGGAGGATTTTCTGGCGTATTTGCGCGATGCCCGGGGGGCCTCGGTGTACACGCAACGCAACTACGCGCAGGCGCTGGGCGAGTTTGAACAATGGTTTGAGGAGCAGCGGGGGCAGGCGCCGGACTGGCCGCGGTTGACGGGGGATGATTTTCGGATTTATTTGCGTTTTTTGGGGCGGCAAAACCTGAGCCGTTCGGCGATCAATGTCCGGTTTTCCGCGTTGCGGACGCTGTATCGGTATTTACTGCATCGGGGGGTGGTGGAGCGTTCGCCCATCACGCGGCTGGCGCTGCCCAAGGCACCGAAGCGACTGCCGCGATTTGTCACGTTGGAGCAGCTTCGCGCCCTGTTGGAGGCGCCGCTGCGGGAATTGGCGCAGAAGCAAAAAGAGGAGCGCCGGGCGGTGGAGGCGGCACCCTACCTGCGCGATGTGGCCATATTGGAAACGATTTATTCCTGTGGGTTGCGCATCAGTGAGCTGTGTGGCCTGACGGCGCAGGATTTGGATTGGGGCGAGCAGATGGTGCGGGTGCGGGGCAAGGGGAAGAAGGAACGCTTGATTCCCATAGGGGGGCCGGCTCTGGAAGCCATCGAACGCTATTGGCAGGCGCTGGGGCGGCGGCCGGCCGGCAACAGCCCGGTGTTCTATGCGGAGCGCCGGCCTATGTATCCGCGGCAGGTGCAGTTGCGCCTGAAGCGTTACCTGGCGGCGGCGGGGCTGGATCCGGCCCTGTCCCCGCATGCGTTGCGGCACAGTTATGCCACCCACTTGCTGAATGCGGGGGCTGATTTGCGGGGGGTGCAGGAATTGTTGGGCCACGCCCACCTGGCCAGCACGCAGGTGTACACGCATGTGGCCACGGAGCGGTTGAAGCGCGTGTATGAGAAGGCCCACCCGCGGGCCAAACAGAAAGAGGGGACTTGAAGCTTCGCCGGGAGGGGAAAGCCCGGCGATGGCTTCAGGAGCCGGCGGCGGGGGCTTTTTCCTGGAGGGGGCCGGTCAGTTTTTCGGCCAGCGCGGCCAGGGTGGTTTGTCCCGCCGCGGCCTCGGCCGCCTGGACCTGTTGAAATTCCTGGCGCAAGATGGTGCGGGCCGGGTCATCCGTGGTTTCCAAGTCCTGTCCGTGGGCGGTGCGCATGGCCTGCAGGATGTCGGCCACAGTGATTTTGTCGAGGGGCCGGGCGGGGGAGTAACCTGTTTCGCGGCCGGCGACTTCGACGGCCAGATGCGCCTGGGTCATGATGGTGAGGATTTGGGTGACGAGGCGGGTGGGGATGCCCAGCACGTGCGAGAGGAACATGGCGGTGGGGGGCGGTTCACCGCGGACGAAAGCGATGGCCAGGCGGGTCATGATGCGGAGGGCGGCGAATTCGCGGCTTTTTTGATGAAGATTCTCCGTGACCCGCTCCTGGAGGTAGGCGGAGCGGTTTTGGTAGGCGTAGGCCACCTGCGCGCCGAACAAGAGGAAGAGCCAGGCCAGGTAGATGCTGGCGAGGAGGAGGGGCACCAGGCCGAGGCTGCCGTAGATTTTGCTGTAGGTCACCACCCGGGCGGTATAGAGGGCGCTCATGAGGCTGTTGAGCTGCCACAAGAAACCGGCCACGGCGCCGCCCATGAGGGCGGCGCTGAAGCGGACGCGGGTGTTGGGCATGAACATGTAAAAGGCGGTGAAACCGGCCGATAAGAGGAAAAACGGCATCGCCGAAAACAGCAACACGCTCAAGGCGGGATACTGGTTGAAGATGTGCAGCGTTTTGGCGAAATGCGGCGTGCTGGAGAAGCCCATGGCCACGAGGATGAGGAGGGGGCCGAGGGTGATGACGGCCCAGTATTGGATGATGCTGATCAGGAGGGGCCGTCCGCGGGAGACGCCCCAGATGTCGTTAAAGGTCAGCTCGATGCTGCGGAGCATTTGAATGGCCACGAAGATCAGGGCGATGGTGCTGGTTACGCCGAGGGCGCCGCTGCTGACGTTGTTGACGTAGTCGGCGATTTTGGCGGCGACCATTTCGCGGCCACCGCTCATTTGGAGCTCTTCTGTTTTGACTTCGAGGTCGAGGGAGGGGGCGACGTAGGCCACGCCGCGATCAATCAAGTCGCGGATGGTGCGCTCGGCGTCTTTTTGCAGGAAGGCGATGGCGATGCTGGCGGCGACGGCGAGGACGGGGATGATGGCCAGGAGGGTGGTGTAGGCCAGGGCGGCGGCGCGCAGGGGACAGCGGTTGCGGACGAAGCTTTTGAAGACGAGGATCCAAAAGTGCGCGAAGTCCTTCCAGGTGTGGCGGGTGGGGGTTTCCCGCCAGTCCAGGCCGCGGTCTTCCCACAGCCCCAAAGCCTCATCTTTCAACTGCGTCAGCCGGGAAGCTTTGCCATTTGCGATAGCCATGCGGGCAAATCCTACGCGAAAAAGGGGGGAGAGAACAGGGGAAAACAGGGCGTCTGGCTTACTCAGAAACTTCCTCGACCAAGGCGGTGCCCTTGCGGCGTTCCCGGTCCATTTTAACCTCGGGCAGCAGGATGGCGCTGGCCAGCAGGATGAGACCGGCACAGCCCGCGGCCAGCCAGCCCAGGTTGTCCGGTGTGGCCAGCAGGTAGGCGGTCAGTGGTGCGAGCACGCCGCGCACGCCGGTCAAAAAGGTGTGGACGGACATGTAATCGGCGACGCGGGCCGGGGGGGCCAGCTTGGTGACCCAGAGGCTCCAGGCGACGTCGCCGCCGGCGTTGGCCACGCCAAAGATCACGGCTCCGAGGACGAGGGCGGGCAAGGTGTGGCCGGTGAAGAAGGCCACGATGCCCAGGGCGAATCCCAGATTGAGCACCACGCGAAGGGTGAAAAAGTTCATGCGATCAAACAGCCAACCCCAGAGGGGACTCATGAGGAGGCGGACGGCGTTGGGGATGACGCCCACCAGGAGGGCAATGGTCATGACGGGCAATTTCAGGCCGAAACGTTCATTGGCCAGATACTCGACGCGCAGGGGCCACATCATGAGGTTGGCCCAACCCATGAGCATCCAGGCGGCGAGGGTGTAGCGGAAGAGGCGGTCCTGCCGGACATACCGCCAGGCGCGCCAGGGGTGGCGTCCGCCTTCATCGGACAAAGGCCGGGAGGGCATGCGGTGGAGGCACCAGGCCGAGACCACGAAGGCCAGGGCAAAGATGATGAGGAGCCAGGGGAAATGATCCAGGTGTTGGTTGAGCCAGCGTCCCGCCAGAAAACTGAAGATAGTGGCGGCCAGGATGCGCACCATGACTGTGCGGCTGAACAATTTGCCCCGCTCGGCGGCGGGATAATTTTCCTGGTAAATCTGGGTCATCAAGGGGATGCCGGCCGCCATGGCGGTCATGCCGGCGACGCTGCCCAGGATGAAGATTGGCTCGCGGGGGAGGAGAGCCATGAGGAGGAAAACGGCGGCGCCGGCCAGAGCCAGGCTGGCGGCGGCCTGGGCGGAGCGCCAGCCCTGGCGGCTGACGTGCCAGACCACCAGCGGGGAGACGAGCAGGCCGATGCTGCTGCCGGCGGCCACGAGGCCCTTGGCCAGGGCGCCGGCCTGAAACCAGCGCACGGCGATGAGCAGGAGGAAGGTGGTGCTGGCGGTTTCCAGCACCCCCTGCATCAGCGCGCGCCACAGCTCGCGGCCATAGGTGATGCGCGTATGTCGGCTCTGGCCCATCGGCGCGGGAGCTTACGCCGAAGGCGGGCCGGCGCAAGCGCGGAGGCGCCGGGTGGAGGTCAGGCGGGGGCGGAGGCGCGCGCGAACAGGAGGGAATCGTGATAGCGCTTGTTGGTGGCGCGGAGGCGGGCGGTCATGGTTTTGCCCACGGCCAGCAGGAAGGGAGCCGCCAGTTCCGGCTGGCGCGCGGCGAGGCGGTGAAAGGCGGCGGCGCTGATTTTCAGCAGGAGGCTGTCGGTGTTGGCCACCACGTCGGCGCTGCGCGGGCCGGTGTCGAAGAGGGAGATTTCCCCGAAGAACTCACCGGTTTGCAGGGTGGCCAGCAGACTTTCGCGGCCCTGGACCATGAGCCGCACGCGCAGCTCGCCCTGGAGGATGAGGTACATGGCGTCGCCCACATCGCCTTCGCGCACGACGATGTCCCATTGTTTGACGGGGCGCATTTCCATGTGGCTGATGAATTGTTGGATCTGGGAGTCGGACAAATCAGCAAAGACCTTGAGGCGGCGGAGGGCGGCGGCTTTCAGGGTGGTCTGGCCGGGGGCGAGGTCCGGGGGGTCCATGACGAGATGGGGGGCCAGCTCGGGGAGGCTGGCCGCCAGGCGCCATTCGCCGCGCTCGCGATCGAAGAGCCAGGAGCCGGGGAGGAGGCGTTCCTCGGCGGCCCAGGCGATGAGCTGGTCGAGGGCGACGGGGCCATAGGCCGCCTCATCGGCGCCCCACAGATAAAAGCGGGCGGAGTTGGCTTCGGGTTGCATGGCGCCTCAATTTAGAGGGGCCGGCGGCGGTTGGCGAATGGAAATTATGCTGTTAGTTTGTGGCGGGCTGGTTAAAATGGAGGCCACATGAAACATTCAGGCAAAGCCATTGTTGCCGCGCTGAAGTTGATATTTTGGTCCCTGCTGGTGGTGGCGGGGATCATGGCCGTGGGTGTGATAGCGAAATACCTGGCGCATCTGATTGAGGCCATCAACTACCTGTTGCTGGCGCTGTGGGTGTTGTTCTCCGTATTCTGCTTTTATTTTTTCCGGGATCCCAACCCGCTGGTGCCTTCCGAGCCGGGGGCGGTGGTCAGCCCGGCGCATGGCAAGATTGATTTCATCGGCGAGACGGAAGAGCCGTGGCTGGGGGGGCGATGTCATCGGATTTCGATGTTTTTGTCGCCCTTGGATGTGCATGTGCAATACGCGCCGGTGGCGTGCCGGGTGAATCAGGTGGTGCATACGCCCGGGAAGTTCAGCGCGGCCATGAGCACGGCCACGGCACAGCACAACGAGAATGTGCTGATTACGCTGGAGGATTTGGAGCGGCCCGGGCAGCGGCTGGCGGTGCGGCTGGTGGCCGGGGTGCTGGCCCGGCGGATCGTGCCGTTTGTTCAGCCGCAGGAGGTGCTGGCGCGGGGCGATCGGATCAGCCTGGTTCAATTTGGTTCGCGGTGTGAGTTGTATTTGCCGCTTTCGGCCACCATCACGGTGAAGGTGGGGGACAAGGTGAAAGGCGGGGAAACCATTGTGGCGCGGGATACCGTAGTGAAAGGGTCATGAAGACGGGCGGCAGTGCGAGCGCTGGAGGCGGCCCGGGGGGGACGGGCTTGAAGATTTATTTTCTGCCCAACCTGATGACCGCCGGCAATTTGTTCTGCGGTTTTGTGGCGTTGACGAAGATTGTGGAGGCCGATCCCGAGGCGCGAAACTTTGCCCTGGTCATCAAAACCGCGCTGGCCTTCATTCTGTTGGCCTGCATTTTTGATTTGCTGGATGGGCGGGTGGCGCGCTGGGGGGGGGCGGAAAGTCCCTTTGGCCGCGAGTTTGATTCGCTGGCGGATTTGATTTCGTTCGGGGTGGCGCCGGCGTTTTTGGTGCATCGCATCGTGCTCAAGGACGTTTTTGCCAATCATCCGGAGGTGGGCTGGTTTATCGCCTCGATTTATTTGATTTGTGGGGCGCTGCGGCTGGCGCGTTACAACTGCCTGACGGCGATGTCGGGCACGGGCGGCGGCAAGGAATTTGTCGGGTTTCCCATACCGGCGGCGGCGGCGCTGGTGGCGTCGTTGACGCTGCTGCTGCTGTGGGTGGAGGAGGATCGGGTGAAGCACAGCCTATGGCGTTTTGGGCTGCCGGTGCTGATGTTGTTTCTTTCCATCATGATGGTGAGCGAGGTGAAGTATCCCACCTTCAAATCGCTGAATCTGCGGGCGCAGCGCAATTTTACCAAGCTGGTGGTGGCGGCGCTGTTTGTGGGGTGTCTGCTGATTTTACGGGAGCGGGTGCTCTACTGGGTGTTGCCGCTGCTGTTCACGCTGTATTTGCTGTATGGATTTGTGCGCCCGTGGCTGCCGCATCGCACCCGCGAGGAGATCGAGGAGGAGGAGGACGAGGGGTCGTCGGAGGCGGCGCAGAAATGATGGGCCATGGGGGAGGTGCCGCATATTTTCATTGCGTGGCTGACGGGGTTTATTGCCGGATTTGTGGCTTCCTTTGTGCCGGGGCCGATTAATGTGGCAATCATCAATCAGGGGGCGCGGCAGGGTTTCAAATGGGCGATCATGATCGGGCTGGGCAGCACGGTGATGGAGGTGGTGTATTGCGCGATAGCGTTTGCGGGCTTTTCGGCGATGTTCAGCCAGCGGGTGATCAAGGCGGTGCTGGAGGTGGTGAGCTTTCTGCTGATGATTTATCTGGGGTTCAAATACCTGCGGGCCAAGGCCATTGAAGACCACAATCCGTCGGCTGACCGGATCGAGCAAAAGCTGCATCCTCATTCGGCGTTTGCGATTGGGTTTGTGCAAGTGCTGGGCAATCCCGGGGTGTTGCTGATGTGGATTGCGCTGACTGCGAGTTTTGTGGCGCATGAGTGGGTGGAGCCCACGTGGGAGGAGAAACTGGCCTGTCTGGCGGGGGTGGCCGTGGGGGCGCTGGTCTGGTTTGTGGGGCTGTCGTATGCGATCTCGCGCAAGCATCGGACTTTATCCCAGCAGACCTTGTTGTGGATGGAGCATCTGAGCGGGGTGTTGCTGCTCCTGATAGCGGTTATTTTAGGGGCGCGGATTGTGCTGCTTTTGTCCGCGCACTAGGCCGGGTGCGGACTCGACAGGAAGGACGGCTTGGGGCAAGTTAACGCCCGTGCAACCCGAGACTTATGCCTTTTTGGAGGCCGTGCGCGAGCCCATGCAGCAGGCGGTGGAGCGGCGCCGGCGGCGGCAGGGCGGCTGGCAGGCGTGGGAGCGCAAGGCGTTTGAACGCCTGCGCGAGCTTATTGTGGGGGAGGCGCAACTGGCGCCAGCGGAGCCGCGATTCACCGTGCAGGAGGATCAGATTGTCTGGGCGCGCAGCCCCGTGCGGCTGGATCTGGCCGGGGGCTGGACGGACACGCCGCCGTACTGCCTGGAGTTTGGAGGAAAGGTGGTCAACGTGGCGGCGGATTTGAACGGGCAGCCGCCGATTCAGGTTTTTGCGCGGGTCACAGCGCGCCCCGAGATTGTGCTGCGCTCGATTGATCTGGGGGAGGAGGTGCGGTTGCGCAGCTACCGGGAGCTGGAGGATTTTGGCGCGCCCTACACGCCTTTTGCGCTGGCGCGGGGGGCGCTGGCGCTGGCGGGGTTTGTGCCGCGCTTTCATGCGCAGGGCGGTGAGGGGAGTTTGCAAAAACAGTTGCGCGGGCTGGGCGGGGGCCTGGAGATCACGCAGCTTTCGGCGGTGCCCAAGGGGTCCGGGCTGGGCGCCAGCAGCATATTGGCGGCCACGTTGCTGGCGGCGCTGAATGATTTGTGCGGCCTGCGATGGGACAAGGACATGCTGGCGGCGCGCACGCTGGCCCTGGAGCAGTTGCTGACCACCGGGGGCGGGTGGCAGGACCAGGCGGGAGCGATTTACCGGGGCGTGAAGTTGTTGCAGACGGTGCCGGGCTTGCGGCAGCAGATTCAGGTGCGGTGGCTGCCGGAGCATTTGTTCCAGGCTGAGGTGCTCAACCGGCGCATCCTGCTTTATTACACCGGCATCACGCGGCTGGCGAAAAACATCCTGCAGGAGATTGTGCGCCAGATATTTCTCAAGTCGCCGGCCCATTTGGAGACGCTGGCCGCGATAGGGCGGAATGCGGAAACCACCTTTGAGGCGATTCAACGTTGTGATTACGGGGCGCTGGCGGCTTGCGTGGAGCGGAGCTGGCAGTTGAATCAGGCGCTGGACTCGGGCACCAATCCGCCGCCCATTCAACGGCTGCTGGCGCGCCTGCAGAAGCATCTGGCGGGCGCCAAACTGTTGGGCGCGGGGGGGGGAGGTTTTTTGTTGATGCTGGCGAAGGATGAGGCCGCCGCGGGCGCAATCCGCCGCACGCTCACGCAGCAGCCTCCCAATCCGCGCGCGCGGTTTGTGGAGGTGAGCCTTTCGGCCACGGGGTTGCAGGTGACCCGCAGTTAGGGGGTTAGAGCGACAGGACGAAGGCGGCGAGGTCCTCGATTTGTTGCGGGGTCAGGTGGGAGGTTTTGCCGTGGCGGTCCTGGCGGTTTTTGGTGGTGAGCACTTCCTGGATGGTGCGCGCGGAGCCGTCATGCAGATAGGGGGCCGTGCGCCATAGCTCGATGAGGGTGGGGGTGTCGAATTCGGCGTTGCGGTCCAGCGGTCCCTGGGTGCCCACGTCGTAGTGCTTCAGGTCGGTGTACAAGCCGGGCGGATGGCACTGGGCGCAGCCGGTTTGGGAGCTGAGAAAGAGCTTGCGTCCGCGCTCGGCCGCCTTGGACAGTTTGCCATTTTCCAGGTAGGGACTGGGCATGGGTTTGAGCGTCTTGAGCCATTCGTCCATGGCGGTGGGGACGGATTCGGGCTGGACGGTGAAGAGGATATGGCGGATGCCGGCCCGGACGGCGGTTTCCGCCGTGTCGCGCACGCCCATGGACATGGCGGGGGGCGTGCGATGGGAGAGCAGGAGGCTCTTGCTGTTTTTGGGGTTGCCGATGCCGTCGTTGAGCAAATCCCAGTTCAGGCCGTCCACGCGGGCGTCGAAGGAATGGCAACTTGCGCAAGTTTGCCAGCCCTGAAAACAGATGGTGGCATCGTTGAAATAAAACTCGCCCTGCCGCAAGACATCCATGGGTTGATCCGGCCCCAGGGGGAGGGATTGGGCGCGCCAGACGGGCGCGGTGGTGTCCACCAGGCTCAGGTTGTCGCTGAAGTAGTTGGCGGTAAAAACGGTGCGGCCCACCACGGCCAGGGAGCGTGGGCCGTAGGCGTGCAATTTGATGCGCGTGCGAAGTCCGACGAGGAAGGACAGGTCATTGGGCACATCGGCTGCGATGCGGGAGGCGGCGGTGTAATCAATGGTTTGGCCGTTGGTGATGGCGGTGGGCATGGCGGCCAATTTTTTCAGCAGACCAGCGGCGTCAATGACACTTAATTCGTGGGTGCCGGCGTGGGTGACGTACAAAGTGGCGCTGTCGGCGGACCAGGCCACGGCGTAGGGATTGGCCGCGCCGCTGTCCACGCTGTCCACGAGCACGGTATTGATGGGCTGGCGGGTGGAGGCATCCAGGAGGGTGATGGCGCTGGTGTTCATCCAGCCGCGTTCCAGTTGAGTGGTGGGGAGATGGTAACGGGCGAGGGTGTGCGTGACTGCCACCCAGCGGCCGTTGGGCGAGACACGGAGGCCGCACAACAGGCCGCTGCCGTTGGGCAGGGTGATTTCGCCGGCCATCTTGCCGGAGGTGGTGTCAATGATGCTTACCTTGGCCGCCACCACTTCGGCATCGGCGCGCCCGTCGTGCATGTGATTGGCGACATAGAGCCAGCGGCCGTCCGGGGTGATGTCCGCGGCGTAAGGCTCGCGGGGCACGCGCACTTGAAAGAGGGGCCGCCTGGTTTTGAGGGAGAAGGCGGCTACTTCATTTTGAAAACGATGGCAGACATAGACGGTGAGGCCGTCGGGGCTCAGGACGGGGGCCATGGGGGAGTAACCTACGGGGATGCTTTGGGTGATTTTGCCGCTGGCTGTGGCGATGGTCACCAGCGAGCCGGCGGGGGCGGCGCAGGTGACATAGGCCTCGGCGCCGTCCTTGGAAAGGGCGAGGCCGGTGGGCGCGGCGGGCAGGGTCACACGGCGGGTCACCTCCTTGCGGTTCAAATCAAAAAACAACAGTTGATTGGCGGTATGGGCCGCGACATACAACACGCGGCCGTCGGGTGATACCGCCAGGGCGGTGGGTGAGAGGTAGGTGGCTCCCTTGACAGAAAAAGCCGTGGCCATGCAAAGCAGGCCCAGCCAGACAGCCCACAGGCGCCGGTGAAGCACAATCGAAGTCATGCGTTTCATTTTCCTGAAGTTGGACGAATCGGCGAGCAGATTTTTTCACGGCGGCCATTTTTGAAGTCGTCTTATTCAGGGCATAACCCGGTGCGGGGTCAACCGGGGCCGCGTTTTACTTGCCAGCGAGGGGAGCTTTTGGCAGGTTGCCGCACAAGCAATCCGTTTATGCAATTCGCGATGAGTTATTTTCCCTCTGCCTTACGGCATGTGGTGGCGGCGATGAGCCTTGGGTGGGTGGTGATGGGGGCGGCCTGGTCTGAGGTTGGCGCTGCGGAAGAAGCGGCGCCCCAGGTGTATCCGGCGTTGCAACACTTGTCCACTGCGCGGGGGGACTTGCCGGCGCCCAACGGGGGCAATCAGCAGACGGCCTCGCTGGTGCTGGATATTGATGGGGATGGCCTGAATGATTTTGTCATTGCGGAGCGGACGCAGGCGCCGGCGGTGGTGTGGTACAAGCGCACGGCGACGGGATGGACGCGGCATGTGCTTGAGGGGGGCCCGTTGCGGGTGGAGGCGGGGGGCGCATATTATGACATTTCGGGAGATGGCGCGCCGGATGTGGTGTTTGGGGGGGATGCGGGCAGCAAGGAGGTGTGGTGGTGGGAGAATCCGCATCCCCGGCATGATCCCAATACGCCGTGGCGGCGGCGGATCATCAAGGCCTCGGGGGCGAGCAAACATCATGATCAGTTGTTTGGGGACTTTGACGGTGACGGGCGGGTGGAACTGGTGTTTTGGAATCAGGGGGCGCGGCAGCTTGTGCTGGCGCGGATTCCGCCCCACCCGCGGGAACAAGCGGGGGAATGGCCCATGGAGGTGATTTATGCGTACCCTGAGGAGGAGATGCAGCCGCGGGGCAGCTATCCCGGCTGGCGCCGGCCGAATGAGCATGAGGGGCTGGCGGCGGCGGACATGGACGGCGACGGCGTGCAGGACCTGGTTGGGGCGGGGCGCTGGTTCAAGCATGAGAAGGGCGGGTTTGTGCCGCACCTGATTGATGCGGCTTATTCCTTCACGCGCGCCGCCGTGGGGCGATTCAAGCCGGGGGCGCGTCCGCAAGTGGTGATGTGCATTGGGGACGGCAAGGGGCCGATGCTGCTGTATGAGTATCAGAAAGGGACGTGGGTGCCCAAAACGCTAATGGAAGAACTGACGGATGCACATTCCTTGCAGGTGGTGGATTTTAATGGGGATCAGCACCTGGACATTTTTGTGGCCGAGATGCAACTGGGCAAGAATCCCCGGCCGCGGGCGTGGATTTTGCTGGGCAACGGGCAGGGGGCGTTCAAGGCGGTGGAATTACTGCGGGGGTTTGATTTGCACGAGGCGCGGATGGCGGATTTGAACGGGGATGGGCGGCTGGACATTCTGGCCAAGCCCTACACGTGGCAGGCGCCGCGCCTGGATGTGTTTCTGAGCCGCGGCCAGCTTGCGGAGAGATGGTGACTTGGCGAGAAAGTGATTGGCGTTCATACTGGGGGTGGATAAACAAGGCACATGAACATACTGGTTACCGGCGGGGCGGGATTTATTGGCTCGAATCTGGTGCGGCATCTGCTGCACCAAGGGCATGCGGTGCTGAATTATGACAAGCTGACGTATGCCGGCAATCTGGAGTCGCTGGCGGATGTGGCGGGGCATCCGCAGTACCGGTTTGTGCAGGGGGACATAGCGGACGCGGACATGGTGCGGCGGACGCTGGCCTGGTTCAAGCCGCAGGCGATCATGCATTTGGCGGCGGAGTCGCATGTGGATCGGAGCATTGACGGGCCGATGGCCTTTATTCAGACCAACGTGGTGGGGACGGCGGTGATGTTGCAGGCGGCGCGGGAATACTGGCAGGGTCTGGCGCCGGGGGAGCGGGAAAGATTCAGGTTTTTGCACGTTTCGACGGATGAAGTTTATGGGTCGCTGGGGGCGGAGGGGCAGTTCACGGAGACGACGCCGTACGATCCGCATTCCCCCTACAGCGCCAGCAAGGCGGCTTCGGATCATCTGGCGCGGGCATGGTATCACACCTACGGGCTGCCGGTCATGGTGACCAACTGCTCGAACAACTATGGGCCGTACCAGTTTCCGGAGAAGCTGATTCCGGTGGTGATTTTGAAGGCCCTGCGCGGGGAGCCGATACCGGTGTACGGGCGGGGGGAGAATGTGCGTGACTGGCTGTATGTGGTGGATCATGCGGAGGCTTTGTTGAAAGTGGTGGAGCGGGGGCGTCCGGGGGAGACGTACAACATTGGCGGCAATAATGAGATGCGGAATCTGGATTTGGTGCGGCTGCTGTGCCGGATTTTGGATGAGCTGCGGCCGGCCGGGGGCGGCAAATCGTATGCGCAACAAATAGCGTTTGTGCCGGACCGGCCCGGGCATGATATGCGCTATGCCATAGATGCCTCGAAGATTCGGCGGGAGCTGGGCTGGGTGCCGCGGCAGGATCGTGAATCGGGGTTTCGGCAAACGGTGCAATGGTATTTGGAGAACGAGCCGTGGTGGCAAAGGATACTGGAAGGGAAATACCGGTTGCAACGGCTGGGGCAGGGGACGGAGCCGAAGGCGGGGTGAGGCGCCTGGAGGCCGGCGATTGCCTCAGTACACCTTCCGCAAATTGGAGGGCAGGATGCCCAGCTCGGCGCGGTATTTGGCCACGGTGCGGCGGGCGATGACGATGCCCTTTTCTTTGAGCAGGCGGACGACCTCCTCGTCACTCAGGGGGTATTTGGGAGATTCGTTGCGGAAAAGCTCGGCGATCATTTCCTTGACGGTGGCATTGGAGACGCCGTCGCCGTTGGTGGTTTGCAGACCGCTGGTGAAGAAATAGCGCATTTCGAAGACACCCTGGGGGGTCTGCATGTATTTGCCGGAGACGGCGCGGCTGACCGTGGTTTCATGGACGCCCACGGCCTCCGCCACCTGGGCCATGGTCATGGGTTTGAGGGCGGAGACGCCTTTTTCCATGAAGTCGCGCTGGCGCTTCACGATTTCTTTGGCGATGTTGAGGATGGTTTGCTGGCGCTGGTGGATGCTTTTGATGAGGAATTTGCCGGCCTGGATTTTGTTGCGGATGTAATCGCGGACCTCGTCATCGCTGTTGGGCTGGGCCATCAGGTCCTTGTATTGGTTGCTAATGCGCAGACGCGGGATGTGCTCGTCATTGAGGGTGACCACGTAGTCATCGCCGCTTTTGGTGACAAAGACTTCCGGGACGATGTACACATCCGGTTCGGCGGAGATGGCCCGGCCGGGACGGGGGTCGAGATTGGCGATGCGGCGGGCGGCTTCCTGCACCTCGGCGACCTGGACGTTGAGCGCCCGGGCGATTTCGGGAAAGCGGCGGCGGCCCAGTTCATCCATGTGGTTTTGGATGATTTTGTATTCCAGGGAATCCTGGCGTCCGGCGCGCTCCAACTGCAGGAGGAGACATTCGCGCAAATCGCGCGCTCCGACGCCGGGGGGGTGGAAGCTTTGAATGACCTTCAGGACGGCTTCAATTTGCTCCCTGGGAACGTTGGTGGAGAAGGAGAGTTCGTCCACTGAAGCCTTGAGGTAGCCATTTTCATCAATGTTGCCGATGATAAGCTCGGCGATGGGGCGCTGTTCGGGGGTCAGGTCGGAGAGGCGCATTTGCTCCAACAGGTCTTCCTGGAGGGAGACGCCGTTGGTGAGGCTTTCAAACATATAAGCCCGTTTTTCCTCATCTTCTTCGCGGCTGCGGAGGGGGGTCTGGGTCTGGCTGAAGTGGTCGCGCCATTCCTGGTCCAGTTGGGCCAGCCGCTCGAACTCCGCCTGGAAATCGTCCACGGGGGCTTTGGATTCCCGTTCGGTGGCGGGGTCGTAGGTGACGTCCGGGGGAGGCTCGGCTGGGTCCAAACGGCTGGCGGGGATTTCGCCGGGGTCGGCTTCAGTTTTTTCCTGGGTATCGGAGGCTGAGGGGGGTAATTCCTCGAGGACGGGGTTTTGCTGCAACTCCTTTTCGACCAGCGCTTTAAGCTCAAGAATAGGGGCTTGCAACAACGCCAGTGACTGTTGCATTTGGGGCGCCAGCACCAGCGTTTGCTTCAACGACTGAGTCAGATGCAAACCTTGCGCCATTCACCGGTAATGTACCGCGCCCTGACGGATGCACAAGCAGATTTAGAAAAAACGGCACAAGGATTGCTGCTCCGGGAGACTGGGCCGGGCATTTTGGCTGGTTGAGGAGAACGCCAGGCGGAGCTGGATGGCGCAATGGAGAGGAGCGGGGAAGGGGCGGTTCAGGGCAGGTTGATCGGCTGTCCCAAGGCCTTGGCCCAGCGCATGGTGGCCATGAATTTGGGGGATAGAGCGGGGTTTTCGTCGTAATACTCCATGATCCCCCAGCTTCCCCACTTGCTCCAGCGGCCGACGGAGGCGAAATAGCAGAGCAGGTCGCCGCCTTCCTTTTGCCAGGCGGCATAATATTTTTCATAAATCTGGCCCATGCGGGGGTGGCGGTTGGCTGCATGGAGGAGTTTGGTGATTTGGTCATTGTTCACGACATCGCCCAGGCCAACCATGTGTTGTCCGGCTTCGTAGGCGATGAGTTTCAGGCCGTATTTATCCGCAATTTTCTTGTTACCCTGGATCCATCGGATGGATTCGGGCAGGGCTTTGTTTTCCAGATAGTCCAGGGCCTGTTCCACGTGCCAGGTGGCGACCATGGCTTCGTTAAGCTCCTTGCCTTCTTTGGGGATGTTGCAACTGAGGTAGGGGGCAATGGCGAGGGCGTCGGCGTGTTTGAAGGCTTCCTGCCACTCGACGATGCGCTCGGAGACATAGGGGTTGGCCGCCTGGGAAGCCAGGACTCTGATTAGGCGGTTGCGTCCCCCAAAGATTTCCTCCCAGATCTTGAAGATTTGGACGGAGCGATGGGCGGTGAAGCGCCAGCCGGCCTCCCACGGTTTTTCGGCAAAGCCCAGTTTGCGGCCTTCCTCGCCAGCCCAGCGGGATTGCTGAAACATGCTGTTCCACAGCTCGTTGGAAAGCTCCACGTACACGCGGGCGCGGGGGTGGAGGCGGGCTTGGACCAGCCGGGCGAATTCGCGCACGTATTCGTCATCGGCCAGATGGGGCATGCAGAACCAGGCGTCGGCCTGCAAGCGGTTGCACAAGTCCACCATGACTTCCACGGGCACGCCGGCGCGGCTCCAGGTGAATTCCTCCGGTTTGGGGCGATCGGCCCATTTATGTTGTTTGGAGTTGTTGGTTTCCTGCCAGTCCATGAATCGGAAACAGGCGATGCCCTGCCAACGCCGGAGGAAGGCGGGATGAAACAGTTGCTCGCGGTAGTTCTTTTCAAAGCCGGGCATGAGGACCCGAATGTTGCGGGGGTAGTTGGCCGGATTGATCTGGGTGAGGCGCAGGAAAAAGGCGCCGCGCGAGGCATCCACCTTGAAGACGATGCGGCCGGGCTGGCGGGAGAGGACGGTGCCGTTGTTGAAGTCGAACTGGCCCTCGCCTTCGTAGAGGAGGGTGTATTCGCCTGAAGGATAATGGCCGCCTTCGATGGTGCACATCAAGGTTTCGGCGAAACAGTCGGGTTCCAGACGGGTGACGTAACCGAGCGGGTCGAGGGCCAGTGGCGGGCCTTTGCCCCAGGGCTGTCCTTTTTTCTGGCTGATCCAGGGCCGGGCGAGGCGCGATACGTCCACGAAAGGAAGTTCCGTGTTCCAGTCTGCCGGGCCATTAAGATTCATGCCCAGGCGGGCTTGGGGCGGGGGTGGCGTGGCCGCCGGCAGTGAAAGGGTTGGGGCGGCCAGGAAAACTGCCAGGAGGGACAGCGTCAGAGGGAAGATGCTTTTCATAAAAAAATACCCAATTACCTTGCAGGCGAAACAAAGCACTGGTGAGCAGGCCTTGAAGCGCTGGCGGAGAGGTCAGATGACCGCCGGCACTTCAAATCCCTTGCGGCGCTCGCGGTCCAGGTGTTGATTGGCCTCCGGGTCGTCAGGGAAAATTTCTTTGACGGGGTCCCAGCGCAGTTTGCGGCCGGTCCAGCGGCAGATGTTGACGAGGTGACACACGGTGGCCGAGCGATGGCCGATTTCGACATCCGCGGTGGGCAATTTGCGGGACTTGATGCACTGGAGCCAGTTTTCGATGTGGCCGGGGATTTTGGGGCGTTCCCGCATGAGCTTTTCGTAGATGTCTTCCGGTTGGGAGTCCAGCCGGCCGCGGTCAATGCGGAGCCAGCCTTTTTCGCCATGGACCACACAGCCGAAGCCGGGGGCGTTGCCGGGTTCCACCACCACGCCGTTGGCGTATTTGAAATAGACGAGGGGCTCGCTGGTGATTTTATCGCCCCGCGCCTTGCTTTCCGGTTTGTCGTAGGTGGGGGCCTCAAATTTTTTGCCCACGGGCCAGATTTCGACCGGGCCGCTGTCATCCATGCCGAGGGCGTATTGAATCATGTCAAAGCCATGAGAACCCCAGCCGGTGACTTCGCCGCCTGAATGAGGGCGGAAGGAGAGCCAACCGGGGGCGGCCCAACCTGGAGAACCGGGCTGGCCAACTTCGCGGGGGACGTAGAGGGACTGACTGAAAGGCACCAGCGGCGCCGGGCCGCACCACATATTCCAATCCAATCCCTCCGGGACGGGTTCCGGGGGCAGGTTGTATTCCCAGGGGCTGGGATAATTGGAGGCCACCACTTTGGTGATTTTGCCCAGGCCACCACTGCGGACGAATTCGCAGGCGGCGACATCGAGGGGGTCGGAGCGTTGCTGGCTGCCCACCTGAATGATGCGCTTGTATTTGCGGGCAGCCGTGACCATCCAGCGGCCTTCTTTGACGGTGAGGGAGAGCGGTTTTTCCACGTACAAATCCTTGCCGGCCTGGCAGGCGTGGAGGACGATGAGGATGCGCCAATGTTCCGGGGTGGCGGTGACCACGGCATCAATGTCCTTCTGGTCGAGCAGATGGCGGTAATCCTGATAGGCGGTGGCGCCCAGAGCGGAGGCATTTTTCTGGGCGCGGCTGAGATTGACATCGGCAAACGCGCCGATGCGGGCGGTTTTGCTGCGCAAGGCGCCGGAGAGCAGGCCGGTGGCCTGGCGGCCGATGCCGATAAAACCGATGTTGATGCGTTCATTGGCGCCGGGCTGTCCCTCAGCGCCCAGGACGTGGCGGGGGATGAGGGTGGGCAGGGCGAGGGCGGCAGAAGCGGCGGCGGAGTGGCGCAGGAACTGGCGGCGAGAGATGGAGGAGCGTTTCATACGGGGCCATTCTGGCGGCCACAAACCGGTTGTCAAGACAGGGGGCGGGGCGTAGGCTGGGGGCATGATGCAAAACTTTGTACCACGCTGGTTATTGGTGGGGGTGGCCATGACGGGCGGGGCGTGGGGCGCCGCCGCGGCTCCCGTGGTGGAGCGAAGTGAATTTGGCAAGATGGCCGACGGGACGGTGATTGAGCTTTTCACCCTGCGCAATGGGCGCGGGCTGACGGCAAAAGTGATGACCTATGGGGCGATATTGGTGGAGCTGCATGTGCCGGATCGGCAGGGGCAAAGCCGGGATGTGGTGTTGGGATTTGATCAACTGGGGCCGTATGTGAAGGGGCATCCGTTGTTTGGGGCCACGGTAGGGCGATTTGCGAATCGCATTGGCGGGGCGCAATTTGTGCTTAACGGCCAGGTGTATAAACTGGCGGCCAACAATGGCAAAAATCATATTCACGGCGGGCGGCGTGGTTTCGATAAACAGGTGTGGCAGGCGGAGCCGTTTTCCTCAGCCTCGGCCGCTGGCGTGCGTTTGCGCTACCGCAGCCCGGACGGCGAGGAGGGGTATCCCGGCAACCTGCAGGTGACGGTGACCTATGCGTTGACGGTGGAGAACGAGCTGCGGATTGATTACGAGAGCACTTCGGACAAGGACACGATCGTCAACCTCACCAATCACAGTTACTTCAACCTGGGGGGGCACGACAGCGGGGACGTGCTGGGGCATGAGTTGCAACTGTTGGCAGATTTTTACACGCCTGCGGATGAGGGGTTGATTCCCACGGGGGAGATCCTTTTTGTGAAGGGCACGCCGCTGGATTTTACGCAACCGACGCCGATTGGCGCCCGGATCAAGGAGCTGGCGCGCACGCGGGGTTATGACCATAATTTTGTGCTGAAATCGGATGGGATCACGCCTGCGCTGGGGGCGCGGGTGGTGGAGCCCAAGAGCGGGCGGGTCATGGAGATGTGGACCACCGAGCCGGGCGTGCAGCTTTACACGGCCAATCACATGAGCAACCAGCCGGGCAAAGGGGGCGCGGTGTATCAGCAATATCAGGGTTTCTGCCTGGAGACCCAGCACTTTCCGGATTCCATCAACAAACCGCATTTTCCCAGTCCGATTTTGCGGGCGGGGCAGGTGAGGAAATCCACCACCGTTTTCAAATTCAGCACGCGCGGCTGAGCGGGGCGCGTGGGGGGGGCAGGTTGGCCTGGGAGGTGCGCGGCGCAGGGATGCCGCTTAACGCTTACTTGTGGCCGGGCAATTCCGGCAGGGCGAGCTTGTATTTGAGGCTGAGGAGGCGCAATACGAGGGTAAAGGCCACGCCGACAAGGAGGTTGCGGGAGGCGCCTGGCCACCATTGTTCCAAGGCCACATAAAGTCCGGCGCCGGCGAGGGAGGCGGTGGCGTAGAAATAGATTTCGCGGCGGAAGACGAGGGGGATTTCCATGAGCAGCACATCGCGCAACATGCCGCCAGCCACACCGGTGACGACGCCCATGGCGGTGGCGGCCAGCGGTGGGGTATTGAACACCATGGCCTTGTGCGCGCCCACGATGGAAAATAAGGCGAGCGCGAAGGCATCCGCCACCAGGAGGCCGGTGCCCGAGAGGTCGCGGTAGCGGACCAGGAGAAACATGCTCAGGGCTGTGAGCACGGCGTTATAAAGATAGGCGGGCTGCCGGACCCAGAAGATGGGTTGATCGCCCAGCAGCACATCCCGGACGGTGCCGCCGCCAAAAGCGGTGACGACGGCGAGGACGAGCACGCCAAATAAATCCACCCGCTTGCCCCGGGCCGCGAGCACGCCGCTGATGGCGGAGACGGCCACGGCGAAGTGTTCCAGGACGAAGGGGAGTTGGAGGGGCGTGAGCATGGCGGCTCATTATTGCCGGTTCACCCGCCAGAGGAGGGCCATGCCGGCGCCCTGAAAGAGGAAATTGGGGATCCAACAGAAGAGCCAGGGATGGAGCTGGGCCCGGGTGGCCAGGGCATCGGCCATGATGAAAAAGCTGTAATAGATGAGGACGAGGATGAGGGCCACGGCCACGCCCACACTGGTTTCCTTGCGATGGCTGCGGATGCCCAGGGGGATGCCAATGAGGGTGAAGCCCAGGCAGGCAAAGGAGAAGGCCACCTGGTGGTGGAGCTGGACTTTGAGCGGGGACAGCACCTTGTCCCGGGCTTGGGCGGGGAGGGGCCTAAGCTCGGGGCCGGTGCCGCCGCCGAGGAGCTGTTCCACGCGGCGGCGTTCCTCCAGCAGGTCGAAAAAGGTCATTTCGTTGAGTTTGATGGGGCGCGCCCGCTGAGTGGGCAGCTCGAGGATGAACTCGGCCTCGCCGGCGTAAAAGGGCATGGCCTGCAGGACTCCTTTTTCCAGGGTGGAGCCGCGGGCTTCGAAGAGGCGGAGGATGAACTGGTTGGTATCCGGGGCGGGGGCGACCACGCCGCGCGCGGCCTGGAGGATGGTGGTGACTTCGCCTTCCTTGTCCACTTTGGAGATGAGGACGTCGTGCATTTCGGCGTCCTTGATTTTGCCGACGTAGAGGATGTAGCCGGGGATGTCTTTGACGAAGCGTCCGGCGGTCAGGACGGTGGCGGGGCGGATTTGGCGGAGGTCGGCGAGCATGTCCTTGTAGGCCATGCGGCAGCGGGGGGCCAGATAGAGGTTGATGAAGGCGCTCAGGCAACTGAAGCCCACGGCCAGCAGGAGAATGGGGGTGATGAGGGAGACCACCGAGATGCCGCCGCCGCGCATGGCGTTCAATTCCTGCTCGGCGCTGAGCCGGCCAAAGGTTAGCAACATGGCGGTCAGGAGGCCCATGGGCAGGGCAAAGACGAGCACATAGGGGACCAGGAGGCCCAAGGCTTTGAACACCGTGAGCGCGCGGACCTGTTCGTTGAGCAGCAGCAGCGTGACCTCGCGCAAGACGTTGCCCAGCAAGAGGAGGCCGGTGAACACCCCCACGGTCATGGCCACGGTGGCGAGGGTCTGGCGAACCAGGTATTGATGCAAGGTTTTCACGCTGGGGCGGCGCCGTCTCAGGCGTCAGGCGGCGGCATTTTGTGAAAGAACCGGCAGGCGGTGGCGCAGGTGGCGGCGGAAAGCTCGGCGAGGGAGCAGCCTTTGACCTGGGCCGCGACGGCGGCGATGTCGGCGACAAAGGCCGGCTCGCAACGCCGGGCGGATTTGCGCCAGGGTTCCGGGGTCATGTAGGGGCAGTCGGTTTCCAACATGAAAGACCCAAGGGGGACGGCGGCGAGGGAGTCGCGGACGTTTTGGCCGTTTTTGTAGGTGAGGATGCCGGTGTAGCTGACCAGGCAATGCATGTCGAGAATCCGCCGGGCCACGTCGGGGGATTCGGAGAAACAATGAAAGACGGCCCGCAGCCGTCCGACGTAGGGCTGCATCTGGGCCAGGATGTCGGGCATGGAAAAGCGCTGGTGGACGACGACGGGCAGGCCCAGCTCGACGGCCAGGTCCATTTGTTGGGCGAATAATTGCGCCTGGCGATCTTTGTGACGCGCATCGTCGGCGGGGGAGCCGCCTTGAAGACTGGGCAGGTATTTGTAGTCCAGGCCGATTTCGCCGATGGCCACGACCTTGGGATGCTGCGCCAGGGCGCGCAAGGCCGGTCGCACTTCCTCCGGGGCTTCTGCGGCGTGATTGGGGTGCCAGCCGACGGCGGCGTACACGTGCGGATGTTCCTGCGCCAGTTGGACGGCGGCGCGGCTGCTTTCGTCGTCCACGCCGATGGTGATGATGCGGCCAATGCCGGCGCCGTGGGCGCGTTGCAGCACTTCCGCGAGGTCGCGGCGGAAGCTGCCGTCGTCCAGATGCGCGTGGGTATCGTAAAAAATGGGCATGGGAATGGTGACTGCCCGCTCAAGCTTTGCCGCCGGCCCAGGCGGGGGGATTATTGAGCTGGAAGAGCATTTCGCCGGCTTTGGGCACCCAGAGGATCCCTTCGTCCTCGCGCCCGGCGAACTCTTCCGGACGGATGGAGCGGGGGTCGCGGTAGCCGAGATTGATTTGGCGGCAGACGTCTTCAGGGATGCCGGTGGCGAGGGTGACCTGGGCGCGGCAGCGCTCGACGCCATTTTCGAAAGTGCCGATGCCGCGGACGTGGGTGGAGTGGGCGAGCACGCCCCAGGGATAATGTTTGAAGCGCTCCCATTGCTTGAGGAAGTAGTCGCGGCAATGGTAGCCCACTTCGCGAATCACGCGCCCGTGGGTGAGGGAGATTTCGGTGATGTGGGGGGCGTAAATGATTAATTCGCCGCCATCGGCCAGGACGGGCTCGAGCTTGTACATGCATTTTCCGCCCGTCCACAGCTCATCATACATTTTGGGGGCACAGGAGAGGATGGTGTGAAAGGGATGGTCCTTGCAGGTGATGTGCAATTGACGGGAAAGCTGGACGGCCGCCGCCCAGGCGCCTTCGGGTGAGCCGGCGTAAAGGCCGGCCAAATTATGGCCGTCCACCACCATGCAGAAGCAGAGTTTCGAGACATTGACCAGGGCGCCTGCCTTGTCCACCACTTTGCGGACGGGGGTCCACTGGTTGCCGATGATCATGGGATTGGTGACGACGGCGCCGAGCCAGTGGAAGAAATTGAGGATTTGCGGGCCGGCGATGCCGGGGAAGAGGTATTTGTTGCCGCCGGAGAAGCCGACGACTTCATGGGGGAAGACCGGGCCGAGGATGACGATCTGGTCATACTCGAACACCCGTTTGTTGATCTCCACGGGCACGTCCATGGCGAACAAGCCCTGGGTTAGCTGGCTGATTTCCTCGGAGGTCAGCGTTCCGACCTGCTGCAAGGCGGCCGGGTTATCCCACTCGTGATTGAAGAAGCGGACGTGGCCGTAATGCTCCCGTCTTTCGGCCGGGGAGATTTCCAGACGTTGACAGATGGCCTCCTCGGTCATGGCCACGTGGGTGCCGAGGGCGACGAGGATATCGAGGCGTTTAAGGACGGGCGCGAGGTGCGCGTGCAAGGCTTTGAACATCATGCCCACCGGCGCGGTGCGGGTATGGTCCGGGATGATGAGGAGCACCTGCCGGCCGCGGTAATCCGCCTGGGGCATGGCTTTGGCGATGACCTCTGCTGCCTGCCGGGCGTCCACCTGGCGGGAGGGGGGCACGCAGTGTGCGATTAAACTCATGAGCCAACACTAAAATGACCCTGCCGGGAATGGAAATCAGAAAAATTATGGTGCTGCACGGGCCGGGCCAAAGGTGGAGGTGGGGATGGCAAGAGGGAAGTGGGCCCGAGGACGGTTAAATTGGGCCGGGTCGGGCGTCGTACTTAAGGGGAATCATGGATTGGTTTGTCAGACAAAAACCGATGCACATCAAGGATTTATGACTTGTCAATTGGTTCACAAAACGCAAACGTATCGTCCCAAGGTTGATCATGCGTTCCGCGAGCTCTCCAGAATTGGAGGGAGGGCAGAGGCGGGGGCGGTTGGGGCAGGAAGAAGCAAGCCCAACTGTGCAAGGAAAAGAGCGGGACGCCACCCCAAAGGGAAAGAATGGGAATGGTAAAGTCATCAAATAGGGCGCCATGGAAGCAGGCTACACGCGCTTTGCTGCAAGATGAAGCTGCCTGTTGCGCCTTGTTTGAACATTCCCGAGCCGGGATTCTCCATTGGACGTTGGAAGGAGTGTGCGCGGCTGCCAACCCGGCGATGGCCTTGTTGCTTGGCCAGCCTGAAAGCAAACTGCCTGGGCTGGCGATGGCCCGCCTGGTGGCCGCGGAGGATTGGCAACAATGGGCGGGGCTGGTGGCGGCCTGGGGACGGGAGGCAGCCGGGCAGGCGACGGTCACGTGGCGTTTGTTGCGGGCGGACGGGGTATCGGTGGCGTGCGAGTGTCATATTTCTCCGGTGATGGATGCGCAGGGGGTCATCAGTGGCGGGGCGGCCCTGGTATTTCCGTTGGCGCCGCAGGCTGATGTTCACCTGCTGACCCGGCTGCAAACGGCGGCGTTGCAGGTGCTGCCGCATCCGGTGGTGATCACCAAGGCGGACGGGAGCATTGTGTTCGTCAATCGTGCATTCACGGAGGAGACTGGTTATACGCTGGAGGAGGTGGTGGGCCGGAATCCGCGCCTGTTGAACAGCGGGCGGCATGACCGCGGGTTTTTCCAACGGTATTGGGAGACCATTCTGGGGGGCAAGACGTGGGTGGGGGAGATTGTTAATCGCCGCAAAGACGGCAGTTTTTACACGCAGGAGCAGAGGGTGACGCCGATCTGCGATGCGCAAGGGCGCATCACCCATTTCATCGCCATCCAGCAAGATGTGACTGCGCGCAAGCGGCTGGAGACGGAGCTGCGCCACGCCCGGGAGCGGTTTCAGCGCATTTTCCGGGCCAACCCGATGGCCATTGGCATTTGTGCCCAGACGGATGGGCGGTTTGTCGAGGTGAATGACAGCTACGTCAAATTGATGGGATATACGCGGGAGGAGCTGATCGGGCGGTCGGCCTCGGAATTGAAGCTGTGGGTCAATCCGCATCAGCGGGAGCAATTGGTGACGAGTTTGCGGCGTCACGGCTCGGTGACCAATCTGGAGCTGCAACTGCGGACCAAGACGGGGGCGGTGGTGGATGTTTTGACATCCGTTGAGCCGTTGCAGGTGGGGCTGGAGTCCTGCTGGCTGTTTATTGACGTGGATATTACGGCCCGGAAGGCGCTGGAGGCGCAGTTGCGGCAGTCGGCCAAACTGGAGGGGATCGGCGCGCTGGCGGGAGGGGTGGCCCACGATTTCAATAATTTATTGACGGTGATGAAGGGGCATACGGAGATGCTCGCCACGCTGAGGGATATATCCGCCGAGGCCCGCGCCTCGATTCATGAGATTGCGGAGGCCACCGAGCGCGCGAGCAGCTTGACGCGCCAGTTGCTGGCCTTCAGCCGGAAGCAATCCTTCCAGCCGCAGCCGGTCAATCTCAACGATGTGCTGGCCCAGATGACGAAGATGTTGCGGCGGATCATCGGTGAGGACGTGACGCTGGAGATTCATCCGGCGAGTTCGCTGCCGCTGATTTATGCGGATGTGAGCATGGTGGAGCAGATCGTATTTAATCTGGCCGCCAACGCGCGCGATGCCATGCCGCAGGGGGGGCGTTTGACGATTACGACAGATTCCGTTGCTTCCGCGTTGAATCCTGAGGCTGGAGCCGGGCAAGGGGTGGAAGCTCCCTACGTCCGGCTGATCGTGCAGGATACCGGCTGCGGCATACCGCCGGAGTTGCATCAGCGGGTGTTTGAGCCGTTTTTTACCACCAAGGAACTGGGCATGGGCACGGGGTTGGGGCTGGCCACGGTGCGCAGCATCGTGGAGCAGCATCGGGGGTGGATTGAGCTGCGCAGCCAGCCGGGGGAGGGGACGTGCTTTTTGATTTACCTGCCCACGTTGCAGGCGTCGGCGGAACCAGCCCAGGGGCGCGCGGAGGCTGCCCGTGACGAGCTGGGAGCGCCCCGCGGGCAGGAGACCATTTTGGTGGTGGAGGATGAGGCGATTGTGCGGCAACTGGCGGGGGACATTTTGAGCATGCACGGCTATCGGACGATACTGGCCGCGAACGGGCCGGAAGCGCTGGCGGTATGGGCCAAGCACCAGCAACACATTGATGCGGCGCTGCTGGACATGGTGATGCCGGGGGGGATCAATGGGCTGGCGCTGGCCCAGAAACTGCGGGAAATGCGCCCCAACCTGCCGATATTGTTCACCAGCGGCTACTTCAACAGCCAGATGTTGCTTGAGTCCGCCCCCGGTTTTGACCGGCATCATTTCTTGCAGAAGCCGTACACTCCCATGCAACTGGCGCAGGCCTTGCGGGCCACGTTGGATGCGGTGGTTGCGCCATCGGCTTCGCTGCGGGACAACGTTGTCCGGTGACACTTGCCGCTTGCGGCTGGTGGCAAGCTGCGGTACGTACAAGGCCGGTGTCTGCAACCCGGCAACTCTATGAGCTTTGGCGGCTCACGGCGGCGCGTGAGCCTAGGCTGCCAGCGTTGTGGGAAGTGCCGAGTGGCCGGCGATGGACGTTTGCGGAGCTGGCCAGGGCTTCAGAAGGGCCGGCGCCGGTGGAAGATCATGGACTTTGTCACCCGAGGGGGATGGGGGCGGAATTTGTGCTTACTTTGCTGCGGGCATGGCGTGCCGGGCTGGTGGTGTGTCCGCTGGATCAAGGCAATCCACCGCCGGCAGACGGGCGGTTGCCTGCGGATTGCGCGCATCTCAAACTCACCAGCGCCACCACGGGGGCGCCGCGGGCGGTGGCGTTTTCCGCCGAGCAGCTTTGTGCCGATGCCCGGCAGATCATGGAGGGGATGGGGCTGAGGCGGGAGTGGGCCAATGTGGCCACCATTTCGTTGGCGCATTCATATGGTTTTTCGAGTTTGGTGCTGATGCTGGTGTTGGAGGGCATGCCGCTCATTTTGGCTGGGGGGGGGTTGCCGGAGCAGTTGCGGGCCGCCAGTGGCGTGCTGCCCGATTTGGTGGTTCCCTCGGTGCCGGCCTTGTGGCGGACGTGGCTGGAGGCGCAGGCCATTCCTTGCAACATTCGGGTGGCCATCAGCGCCGGGGCTCCGCTGCCGTTAACGCTGGAACAACAGGTTTTCGAGCGGCACGGCCTGAAGATTCATAATTTTTACGGTTCCACCGAGTGTGGCGGGATTGCTTATGACGGGACGGACAAGCCACGGCCGGAGGCGCAACTTGCGGGGCGGGTGTTGCCGGGAGTGGAGGTGGGGCTCAACGCCGAGGGCTGCGTGGAGGTGAGGGGCCCGAATGTTGGCCTGACCTATTGGCCCGAGGCTGATCCGGCGCTGGGTGGGGGTGTTTTTCGGACGCGCGATTTGGGAGAGAGCCGGGGGGGATACCTCTACTTGTGGGGGCGCGCCAGTGATCAAATCAACGTGGCGGGACGGAAGGTGTCGCCGGAGATGATTGAGCAGGTGTTGCGCGCGCATCCCGAGGTGCGGGAGTGCGTGGTGTTTGGCGTGCCGGATCAGGGGGGACACCGGGGAGAGGCCATTGTGGCGGCGGTGGCGCTGGCGGCGGCAGAGTCGCTGCCGGCCGTGCGCCAGCATGCGCAGCATCATCTGCCGGACTGGCAATGGCCCAAGCACTGGTGGCTGGCGGAGGAGTTGGCCGCCAATGCGCGCGGAAAAATATCGCGGGCGCAATGGGCGGCGCGCTTTCAGCAGGCCCGGCAGGGCGCGGTGGTGGGCCGGAATGAGGCGGGCGGCTGATCAGGGCAGGAACATTTGACGCAGTTGCCTGCCTTCGGGGTTGGCTTCGAGGAAATAAACGGGGGAATCGGCAAGGGAAAGCGTGCTTTGCGCGAGGGGGTTACCCATGATGTCCCTGGCTTGAACTCCTTTGGGGAGGGTGAGCGTTATGGGCTGGCTGCTCCAGGCGATGGCCACGCTTTGGCGGCCACAGCGGAAGAGGTAGGCGCAGAGGGAGTTTTGGTTGCGGGCCCCGAGGCAGGCATCGGGGGTGGCCAGGAGGCGGTTCAAAGTGGCCACGGCGGCGAGCATTTTGCGGGGCTGTCCGCCATATTCAAAGAAGATGCCGCCTTCGTTGGGGCCGTTGATCTGGGCGGAGCTGCCGGCATGCAGCAAGAGCTTGCGCACGCCATGAGCGAAGGTGACGGCCACGTATTTGACGAGATGCTCGGAGGCGGCGCGTTCGCTGGGCCAGCGTGCGCGGGTCATGGCGGAGTCGCCGGTGCGGGGCGGCAGGCAGGCGGGGTCGTCGTCGGCATAGCAGCCGTATTCGGTAATCCAGACAGGCTTGGGGCCGCCGTGTTGGCGCATGGAGGCTTCAAGCTGGGCGAAGGAAGGTTCCTGATTTTCGGTGGGGGCGGGGGGGTCGTACATGTGCAGGTCGAGAATGTCCACAAAGCGCAGGCCCCCTTTTTCCACGAATTCCAAGGTGAGGCCGGCGTCCGGGCCGGTGCCGATGCCGCCGACAATGAGAGCGGATTTGTCCGCGGCTTTCATGCGGGGGTAGGCGGATTCGACGGCCTGGAGATAATCGGCGATGGAGTGGCCGTCACCGCGGGGCAGGGCGTAACTGGTATAGATGGGTTCATTGAGGAGATGATAGGCCTGCACGCGGCCGCGGTAATGGCGGACGACGGCGGCGGCATAGTTGGCGAAGTCTTCCCAGCGTTGTGGGGCCTGGGCCACGAAGCGGCGCTGGGGCTCGTAATCCTGGGGGCGGAAGGGGGGCTTGAGAGGGGGATTGGAAGTGGGCGAGGCCCAGCGGGAAGACCACCAGGAGGAGGGGAAGGGGAGGAGCACGAGGGGTTGGCCGCCGAGGCGCAGGACGCGGTCAATTTGTTCATCGGCCATCTGGAAATTCCATTGGCCCTGTTCTTTTTCCACTTCATGCCATTTGGCGGACCAATCGCGCCACCAGCGGATGCCGGCGGTGTGGGCGAGGTGCATCAGGAAATCCCAAGGGTAGGCATGATTCATGCCGATGGCTCCCTGGGCATGGGTGACGGGTGCAAGCAGGGCGCAGCGCAGGGCATTGGTGCCGTAGGGAGTGGCCCACTCCAGCCGGTAGAAGCCCAGGCGATTGGTCAACAGACCGCGCAGCGTGAGGGTACCCCGGCGGAGGTGGGGGGAAATCTGCTCGGTGAGAGGGACTTCATGGGGGGCTTCATAGATTACGCGATCAAAAAAGTCGGTAAGGCGCAGAAGCCCCTGAAGGCGCGGGGGCGCATCGCCCCAGGCGGCGGCGCGGAGGGTCACGGTGAGGCCGGCGGCGGGGTTGGTGAAGAGGTTGCCGGTGACAGGGGTTTCCGCAAAAGTTTCGATGGGCTGGCGCGGCTGAAACGCGGTGGCCGCCGCTTTGGGGTGGAGGGCGACACCGTCCAACCAGACGGTGCCCGCCGGGCCGGTGGAGGATAAATAATCCGGCCCGACAGCGACAAAGATGAAGGGACGTTGGGGTTGGAAGTCCAGCGAGTACCGTTGCCATTGGCGGTTGGGGCGGATGGTATGCTGGCGGGAGGGGCCTTCGGCCTCGATAATGGTCAGAGAGGTGGGAATGCCCTCGGGTTCGGAGCGCAGATCCACAGAGAGCTGCATGGGCGTACCGGGTTGCACGCGGAGCCAGCCCAGGTTGGCGGCCTGGAGGCGGCGGACGGTGCGGCGGACGGCCTGGAAATAGTCAAAGTAGAACACGGGAGCGGTCTGGTCGTTCCAGGTGATTTTGAGGCAGCCGCCGCCGTCCGAGCCGCCGGTGGGGGACCACTGGGCCACCAGTTGGAATAATTGATTGCCCCAACCGCCCGGTTCGTTGTTGTAGCTTCCCCAGTTGGCGGCGCCACACTCGAAGGCGCCATTGGGCACGGCATTGGGAACGCCCTCAGCGGGCCATTGGGGGAACCATTGTCTTCCGCCCGGAATGGAGACAAGCTCCACGTCATCCAACCAGAGCGTGCCGGTGGATTTGAACCAGAATTGCAGGCGGCTGTTTTCGGCGGGGAGAGAGTCGGTGGCTTCAAAGAGGAATTCAAAACGCTGCCATTGGGGGGTGGCATAGAAGCCGACGTCCAGACCCACATTTTTCCAGACTCGGGTATTGTTCAGGCCCACCGAGACGCCTTTGCGGATGTTTTCGGCTCTGGCGCGGAAGGAGAGTTTGTACCAGCGTCCGCGCTCGACGGAGACCTGGCCGAGCTGGCAAATCATGGCGTGGGAGCTGGGGGTATCCTTGCCCATGGCCGTGCAGCGCAAGCGGGCGCACCAGCCGCCGTCGGCGGTCTCCCTGTCCAACTGTTGTTGGGTTTCGCGGTCGCCGGCGGCCTGCCAGAAATCTGGAATGCCATCGGCGTTGGCATCCAGTTCAAAGGAGCCGTTGGCCACGAGGTTGGATTGGTTTTGGGCCAGGGCGGCCGCGACGGCGGCACAGCCGAGGAAGAGGCAGGCCAAACGCCTGCCGGCAAGCCAGAGCGAGGTCATGGCGGCATATTAAAGAAGCGGCCCGCCAAATCAAATGTGAATCGCGCGGCCGTCCACGGCCAAGGCGGCTTCCTTGAGGGCCTCGGAGAGGGTGGGATGGGCATGGCAGACGCGGGCGAGGTCCTCGGCGCTGGCGCCAAAGGCCATGGCGGCGGCGGCTTCGCCGATCAATTCGCCGGCATGCGGCGCGATAATGTGCACGCCCAGGAGGCGGTCGGTTTCGGCGTGGGCCAAGACCTTGATTTTTCCCTCGGTTTCGCCCAGGGAGCGGGCGCGGCCGCTGGCCAGGAGGGGGAAGACGCCTTGGCGATAGGGGACGCCTGCCTCCTTGAGCTGGGTCTCTGTTTTGCCGACGGAGGCGATTTCGGGATGAGTGTACACCACGCCGGGGATGAGGTCATAATTTACATGGCCCTGGCCGCGGACGAGGCCTTCGACGCAAGCGATGCCTTCCTCCTCGGCCTTGTGCGCCAGCATCGGCCCGCGGATGACATCGCCGATGGCATAAATGCCCGGGATGGGTGTGGCAAAATGTTCGTTGACGGGGATGCGGCCTTTGTCGAGGGCCATGCCCAACTGTTCCAGGCCCAGGCCGGCGGTGTTGGGGAGGCGGCCAACGGACAACAGGACATAGTCACATTCCAAGGGGGCGGCGCCCTCGCGTTCCACCACACAATGCTCGCCCACGCGCCGGGCGGAGGTGACGCGGGTATTGAGGTGAAAGGTCAATCCCTGGCGGGTGAAGATTTTCTGGGCGTCCTGCGCCAATTCGTCATCCATGCCCGGCAGGATGCGGGGGAGGTATTCCAGGACAGTGACCTGGGCGCCAAAACGTTGCCAGACACAGCTTAGCTCCAGGCCGATATAACCGGCGCCAATGACCACCAGCCGACGGGGGACTTCCGTGAAGGAGAGGGCTTCGGTGCTGGTGACGATTCGCGAGCCATCCAGTTCGACTCCCGGCAGGGGGGCGGGGACGCTGCCGGTGGCGATGATGAAATGGCCGGCTTGAAGGCGGAGGGTGTCCTTGCCCCTGATTTCAATTTCCCGGGGGGAAATGAAGGAGGCCGTGCCCTGGAAGCGAGTTACCTTGTTTTTACGAAACAATCCTTCGATGCCCCGGGTCAGGGTTTGCACCACGTGGTCCTTGCGCTTGAGGACGGCGGGCAAATCGAGGGTGACGCCACAGGCGCGCACGCCATGTTGGGCCAGGGTGGTGAGGGCCTCGTGGTAACGGGCGCTGGATTCCAACAAGACTTTGCTGGGGATGCAACCGATGCGCAGGCAGGTGCCGCCCAGGAGGGGTTCCTTGTCCACGCAGGCGGTGTTGAGGCCCAGTTGGGCGGCGCGAATGGCCGCCACATAACCGCCCGGCCCCGCGCCGATGACCACCAGATCAAACGCTTTGGTTTCCACGCGGCCAACTATATCCCAAGGGCGGGGAATGACAAATGGTTAAGCGGATTCCGCGGCGGGCGGGGAGAGGCTGCGCAGGGCCATTTGGCGCAGGTCGGTCTTGAGGATTTTGCCGGTGGCGTTGCGGGGGAGGGCGGGGAGCACGGTTACCTTGCGCGGCACCTTGTAGTGGGCGATGCGGTCGCGCAAGTAACGCAGCAGGGCGTATTCGTCCAGGGTGGCGCCGTCAGTCAAGGACACGTAAGCCACGGGCTGCTCGCCGCGGCGGGCATCGGGGATGCCAATGACGGCGGCTTCGCGGATGCCGGGATATTGGTAGATTAATTCCTCGATTTCGCGGGGATAGACGTTGATGCCGTTGACGATGAGCATGTCTTTTTTGCGGTCGGTGATGTAGAAATAGCCGTCTTCATCCCGGTAGCCGACATCGCCGGTGAGAAACCAGCCGTTGCGCATGACGGCGGCGGTTGCCTCGGGCTGGTTCCAGTAGCCCGCCATGACGTTGCCGCCGCGGATGCAGATCTCGCCGATCTCGCGCGGGGGCAGGAAACGGCCTTGATCGTCCTGGACACTCATTTCCACGTCGGGGATGGGGACGCCGATGCTGCCTTCCTTCCAGGGGCCGCGAATGGGGTTGAGGCTGGCCACGGGGCTGGTTTCGCTCAAGCCGTAGCCCTCGAGGAGGGGGAGGGGGAATTTGCGGTTGAACTCGCGGAGGATTTCCACCGGGAGGGCGGCGCCGCCACTGATGCACAACCGCAGCGGGAGCTGGGGGGGCAGCTCGGCCTGGGCAAACAGGCGGAAGAAAGAGGGGACGGCGGGGAGGATGGTGCCCTGATGGCGGAGGATTTCCATGAGGATGTTTTTGGCGGGGTGCACGGATTTGATGAGCACGATGGAAGCGCCGGTGCAGAGGGGCAGGAGGACGCAGACGGTGAGCATGAAACTGTGAAACATGGGGAGCAGCAGCACAAAACGGTCGCCGAGGGTGCTTTCCAGCATTTTTTGGCAACTACGGATGTTATGCAGCAGGTTGCCGTGGGTGAGCATGGCGCCTTTGGGGCGGCCGGTGGTGCCTGAGGTGTAAATCAGCACCGCCAAATCTTGTTCCGTTCGCTGACATGGGGAGGGCGGAATGGCTTGCTCCTCCGCCGGGGTGGTGGGCAGGTGTTCCACCAGCCACACCGTGAGGCCGGGGAATTTTTCGGCCAATATTTTCGCCGGGTCGGCCAGGGAGGTATCGGTGATGAGATGCCGGATGCCGGCGTCCTGCAACATGAAGGCCACTTCTTCGGGTTTGAGAAAATTGTTGATGGGGACGGCGACGGCGTTGGCCATGAAAATGCCGAACAGAGCGGGGACAAATTCGGGGCAATTTTTCAACCAGAGACCGACGCGGTCGCCGGGTTGGACCCCCAGGCGTTGCAGTGCGGCGGCCATCCAGAGGGATTGATGGTAAAGGTGGGCATGAGTGAAGGAAGCATCGCCCCAAAAGAGGGCCGGTTTTTGGGGGTTATGCGAAGCCGCCAAAGACCATTGGGTTGCGAGATTCATGGGCCTTTTAATTAGCATCAGGCGGCCTAAGCTGCAAACCCAACCTTAAAACCTACGCCCTGGGTTACTCGTCGAGGGAACAGTTGAGGGAGTGCAAGTGAATGATTTTATCCACGGCGGCGCGGAAGTCGGGGACCACACAATCATGGTGGTTGGAGCCATTGGAAGAGCTGCGGATCATGATGGAGACGCAGCCGGCCCAGCGGGCGGCATCGGCATCCTGCCATTTGTCGCTGATCACGTAGGAACGCGGCAGATCAATATGCCACTTATAGGCGGCTTCGATCAGCAGACCCGGGCGCGGTTTGCGGCAGGGGCATTGATCCATTTCATCGTGCGGACAAAAGAAGAGGTCGTCCAAAGGGAAGATCTGGCGCAAGAGCGCGTGCATGCGATCCAACTCAAACCGGCTTAAATAACCGCGGCTGATGCCGGGCTGGTTGGTGGTGGCGATCAGGAGGAAGCCCTGCTCCTTCAAGCGACGGAGCAAAGGCAGGACTTCCACACAAATTTCAAACTCCTTGAGGGCCGTGGGGGGGACGGCTTTGCCACGCTCCACCCGCGGCCGGTTGAGTATCCCGTCGCGCTCTAAGAATACGGCAGGCTTTATCATGACTGAATGAAAAGCAACTCGCTCGCCGCTCTCAGAATTGCGAATGCCAGAGATGACTGTAGGCTTGACGCTGCTGGTTGGGGTTCATAGGATAGAAACATAAAATCACTGTGGGCGAGTGTCCGGCTTTTTCTTTGGGTATTGTTGCTTGGCTGCAATGGGTGTGTGGTGGATCGCATCATGGACAGCGAGGATCGGAAACATTACCTGGACTACCGAACTGAGGCCGAACGAATCAACATGGAACGGGAGAAAAACGGGTTGCCCCCGCGCCCGATTCTTACGTACGAGGAATGGAAAAAGCAATGAAGCGACTCTGTCTTGGCATCGTTCTGTTCACGGGACTTTATTTTACTGTGGGCGCGGCTGAGGCTCCGCCGAAGAGTGCGGAGGCTCAAGGTGTGGTGCTATGGGAGTACGGCTTTTTCAGGTTTGCGGGGGACCAGACAACGATTGTATGGCCTGATGGCTCCACGCAGCGGGTGATCCCCTTTGGCGGTCGTCGCCGGCCGGACAAGGCCGATGAGCGGATGTGGTATATCACCGGGGCAATCAACATCATGGCGGCCAAAGGCTTTGAGGTTGTTTGGATGGATGAGGATGATGTGATTATGCGGCGGCGGGTGACGGCCAAGCTGGAGGAAGCGCCGGCAGAGAAAAAAGCGCCCTGAGTTTGTGGTTATGAATGCCAAGGCACGCCCTGGGGGAGGGAAAGTTGCGGGTTTAGTTTTGGGTTTGGTGCTTTTTCTGGTCACGGGGTGTTTTGTTATTTCGGTGAATCCCTTTTATGAGGAGAAAGAGGTATTTTTCGAGCCTGCCCTGTTGGGGCGATGGCAGGGGGAGGGGCAGCATTGGCGGTTTGAGCCGTCCGAGCATGAAGCCAAAGCCTACCTGGTGACCTATTCGGCTGAGGGCAAAGCATCGAAGATGTGGGGGCATCTATTCAAACTTGAGGAGCAATGGTTATTGGATTTGACGGGTGGCACTACGGGAGAAGTCTTGCCGCCGCCGATTCCTTCCCACATGGTGCTGCGGGTCAAGCTGGAGGAGGGCAAGTTAACGCTGCAAGCGCTGGATTACGAGTGGGTCAAGGAATGGTTAAAAAAGAACCCCAAGGCGTTGCGGCATCAATGGCGGGTCAGCCCGGATGATCCGGAGGCCCCTTTTTTTGTGCTGACGGCAGAAACGGCGGAGCTGCGGGAATTCCTGCGACAGCGACTCAAGGATGCGGAGGCCTGGAGCGCGCGCATCCAGTTGGAGCGGCCGGAAGAACGGTGAGGGCCGGCGGAGCGTCAACCAAGCTTTTCGAATACTTCGGCTATGCGAGCAATGCCCTCGGCGGCTTCGGCGCGGGTGAGCGTTAACGGAGGCAGGAGGCGGATGACTTGATTGCCGGAGGGGATGGTGAGGACGCCGGCTTCGTGCAGGCGCTGGACCATTTGGAGGGAAGCCGGTTTGTCGGTGGCGGCAAAGGCGGGGATGTCGGCTTTGTCGGCCAGTTCAAAGCCGAGCATAAACCCGAGGCCACGGACGGACTTGAGCCATTGCGGAAATCGGGCTGCCAGTTTTTCCAACTCCTGTTTCATCCAGTCGCCGGTTGCGCGGGCGTTGTCCGCCAGGTGATCCCGTTCCACGATGTCCAAAACTTTCAGCGCGGCGGCGCAGGCCAGGGGGGTGCCTCCGAAGGTGGTGGCGTGGCTGCCTGGTCCCAGGAGGTCGGCATAGGGCTGGCGCACCCAGAAGGCGCCCATGGGGATGCCGCCTGCCAGGGATTTGGCCATGGAGATCGCATCGGGCAGGAAAGTTTCTCCGCCGGCCACGCCTTCCAAGATACGTTGAAAACTCTGGAAGCGTCCGGTGCGGAAGTAGCCGCACTGGACGCCGTCCATCATGAGAAGCAAGCGGTGTTCATCGCAGAGGCGGCGCAGGCCCAGGAGGTAATCCGGGGTGGCGGGGGTGATGCCGCCTTCGCCCTGGACGCCTTCAATTAACACGGCCACGGTGGCGGGGGAGAGGGCGTTTTCCACGGCCTGCAAATCGTTGAAGGGCACGTGGCGAAAACCGGGCACTGAGGGCCCGAAGCCTTTTTTCACTTTGTCCTGGCCGGTGGCGGCAATGCCGGCGAGGGTGCGGCCGTGGAAGGAGTTGAGGGCGGTGATGATTTCGAAGCGGCCCTCCTCGTGGCCGAACCGCCGGGCCAATTTGAAGAGGCCCTCGTTGGCTTCGGCGCCGCTGTTGGCAAAGAAGAGCTTGCCGGGAGCGATCAAGCCTGCCAGGCGTGCGGCGAGCGCGCCCTGCCAGGGGTGGTAATAGAGGTTGGAGACGTGCACCAGGGCGCGGGCCTGGGCGGCCAGGGCTTCCGCCAGCTCGGGATGGGCATGGCCGAGGCTGCAAACGGCGATGCCGGCGCCCAGGTCGAGATAACGGCGTCCGGCGATGTCCCACACCCAGGCGCCCTGGCCGCGGGTCAGGCAAAGCTCGAAACGCCCATAACTGGGCACCACAAACTGTTGAAAAGTGTTTTTGACGGCCTCCCAGGAGGGGCCGGACATGGCGTTTGCGGATGCAGCGGTTGTTTGCATGTACCAACCCGCGCAGCAAAAGGAAAATGCGCCGCCGCGTCAACCCATTTTATTGAGACTTCGGGAATGCACGCTTGCCTGGCCAAGAGGGCGTGTCATGCTGTGGCCATGAAGCGCTCCCTGACGATTTTGGTGGGTTGGTGTTTGGGCGCAAGCCCCTGGTATCTCCCGGCGGCCGATTCCGCGCCGCCCGGCAGACGCCTGAGTGTTGAGGTCTCGCAGCCGGTGGTGGGGCGCTTTGAGAAGATTGAGTTCACCTTTCCCTTTCAGGCGGTGGCGGACAATCCGCATGATCCCGTGGAGGTGGATGTGCGGCTGGAGATGGTCACGCCGTCGGGGGATCGCCTGACACTGCCGGGGTTTATTTATCAACCGTTTGAACGATTGACGCGCGCCGGCCGGCAAGGGGAGGGTGAAGCATGGTATCCGGCGGGCAAGCCAGTATGGAAGGTGCGATTTGCGCCCGCCGAGGTGGGGCGCTATCGGGCGTGGGCGCTGGTTACGGATCGCGCCGGCAGCGTGGCATCGGAGGAGTTCACGTTTGAATCCCGTCCGTCCAATCGGCCGGGTTTTTTGCGGGTATCCGCTCATGATTATCGCTACCTGGAATATACGGATGGCAGGCCATTTTTTGCGGTGGGCCAGAACATTGCCTTCATCAAGGATGTGGGTCTGCAGGGGGAGATGCTGCGGCGATTTGGGGCGGCGGGCGGTAATTTTGCGCGGGTGTGGGCCTGTGCGGAGGATTGGGGGCTGGGGATCGAGGCACGCAAGAGCGCGTGGGGCCGGTCCTGGAGCTGGAATCCTCCGCTGGTGATCAGCCCGGATGCCGCGGGCTATCACGCCAACCGGCTGTGTGTGAAGTTGAGCGGGGAGGCGGGGGCCACGCTGACGATGAATCCTTCGCAGCCGGTGGTGTTGCGCGCCCAGACCGCCTACACTCTGCGCCTGGCTTATCGGGCGGAGGGGCAAAGCGAGGTGAGTTTTGAGCTGGCCGGCAGCCAGACGCTGCCGCCGCGCCGGCAATGGACGCCGTGGAGCATGACGTTTACCAACCTGAATTGGGCGGCCCTGCCGCCGGTGGTTTTTCGCCTGCCCCGGGGTGGCACGGTGTGGATGCGTGATTTTTCGTTGCAGGAGGCGGGGGGCGGGCCGGAGCTGCTGGAGGAAGCCGATCCCAACCGGCCGGTGATGGGGGTTTACAATGAGCGGGACTGTTTTTATCTGGATCGCGTGTTGGAAACGGCCGAGCAAAGCGGGGTGCATCTGCAGATTGTTTTGTTCACGCGCGATCATTACATGCACCTTTTACGGCAGGCCGGGGGGCGGGGATACCGGACGGCCACTGATTATGCGCGGCGGCTGCTGCGTTATGCGGTGGCGCGGTGGGGGTATTCCACGCACGTGGCGGCGTGGGAATATTTTAATGAGATGGATCCCGGGCTGCCGACGGAGGCATTTTACACGGAACTGGGGCGTTATTTGGACACGGTGGATGTGTATCGGCATTTGCGGGTGAACAGCACGTGGCATTCCCCCTCGAAGGATTACGCGCATCCGGATTTGGACGCTGCCAATCAGCATCATTACCTGCGCCCGCCTTCCGGCGAGATTTGGAAGGATGAAGTGGCCAGCATTCTTGCGCAGTATGAAATCAACCGCGCCCGGTTGAAGGAGCGGCCGTTGTTTTTTGCCGAGTACGGCATCACCGATGCCAACTGGCAGCGGGCGCCGGAATTGGAGCAGGACAAGGAATGGGTGCACCTGCACAATGGGCTGTGGCTGACGCTGGCGCTGGGGTATGGGAGCACGGTATGCCATTGGTACTGGGATGACGTGCATCGGCGGAATGCCTATGCGGTTTATGAGCCGGTGGCGCGTTTTGTGCGGGACATACCTTTTACGCAGGCGCAACTCAAACCGGTGCAGGTGAGCATCACTCCGCCGCTCAAGGCGTTTGGCCAGAAAGGGGAGGGCATGGCCTATTTTTGGATTTGGCATCCACAGGCGACGTGGTGGAGGCTGGCGATGGAGAAGCAGGAGGCGCCGGTGGTGAGAGATGCGGTATTGGAGGTGCCGGACATGGCTGCCGGGGCCTGCCAGGTGCAATGGTTCAATACCCGCGAAGGCCAGCCCCTGCAGGAGAGCACGGTGGCCTCCCAAGGGGGCCGGTTGCAATTGAGAGTGCCCGAGTTCCGCCGGGATGTGGCGGTAAAAATCCGCTGGCAAGCCAAAGGCAACTAGAGATGCGGGGCGTTTTGGGGGGGCCTACGGCTTGGGTTTGGGGCGGAATAAATCGTTGATCAGGTTGTTGATCGGGGCGTTGGTGTTGGGTGGGGTGGGCTTGGGCTGGGTGGGCGGCGGCGGGGCGTTGGTGACCGCTTTGGTTCCGCCACCCAGGAGGTTGCCCACGCCCTGGAGCAGCGCGCCGGCCTCGCCGCCGACTTCCTTGCCCACGCGTTGGAGGGCGGTGCCGGTGATGGCCTTGGTGTTGAGCCGTGTTTGGGGGTTATCCAGCGTGCCGCGCACCGCCACGAAATCAGGCAATTTCACATGACTGGCTCCCGGCGCGGCGCTGACGATTTGCAGCCGTTGGGCCAGCGGGACGGAAAGGGAGATCTCCACCGGCAAATCCAGGGGGCTGGCAGTGAGCACATCGGCCATGGGGATGCGGCCGCGGGAGCCGACGATGATGGTGGAATTGGCCAGGGTAAAGTCCCGCAGCTCGATGGCGCCCTGGCCGATTTCCATTTGCAGGCGTGAGGTGGTGAAGGGTTGAGCGATGAGGTTGGGCACGCCCACGGCGGTGCCCACGGCATTGAGCAGGGGGTCCAGGATGCCGACGAGGACACGGAGGAATTGCTGGGAGGGCGTGGTGGTGGCCCCGCGTGGGGGGGTGAGCAACTGTTTGATGCGCAAGGCGGCGTTGGTGACCTCCAAGTGGAAGTGGCCGCTGAGGTGTTGCCGCAGATTGGGGCCGGTGCTGCCCTTGCCTTTGAGGGCCAGGGCCAGGGAAAGGTCGCCCTGCCAGGGGTCGGGGGAGGGGGTCAGGAAGGAGGCTGCCAGCGGGGCCAGGGGGAGCCGTTGGAGCTGGAGGTCCAGGTCATATTGATAGCCGGGGACAGCCAGATTCAAATCCACACGTCCGCGGGCTGGCGCGCCGTTGAGGGTGGCGGTCCAATTGCTGAGGCTCAGGCGGGGGCCATCCACGCGCACCCAGGCTGTGAAATTGCTGGCCGCCAATTCTTCGAGATAAAAGTGCGAGGCGCGGGCGGTGATAAGGAAATTGGTTAGCGGGAGTGTCGTGGGAGGCGCTTCCACCTGGACGGTGGAGGGCGAAGCCGGCGGGGTGGCATTGGTTTGCGCGAGGGCCTTGTAGAGCCGATGGTACGGGGTCCAGTCCAACCCTTCGGAGGCGATGTCGAGGCGGCCGGTAATGGCGGAGAGGTTGGCCAGAGCGATTTGTCCCTTGATTTCGACGCGATTGGTGGCACGGGCGGTGGGGGCCAGTTGGAGGCTGGCAGTGCGGAGCTCCAGACGGTTGGCCAGCGGTGAGGCGGCGTCCAGCATCAGACCGAGGGCCAGAGGCTCCGGCGGGCGCTGGCCGGCTGCGTCGCGCCAAGACAACCGGCTCACTTGCGCGGAGGCGGACAGGTAGGTTGGGGCGCCGGGCTGATAGCGGCCTTCCGCCTCGGCCTCCATGGAGATGCTTTCGAGGGTGGCCGGGGCGAGGGCCCGGGCGAGCCAAGGTCGGAGGGCATTTTCATTCAGCCCCCGGACGCGGGCCTTGAATTGGGCATTGGTGCGTGAAGCGTCCCACTGGCCGGCGAGTTCCACCGTGCCGGCATCGCGCTGATTGAACTGGAAATGGGCGTGCACGCGCCGGGCCTCCAGCAGGGCGGCGCGCTGACTCACATCCAACTGGAGCTCGGCTGTCAAAGGCTCCCGCGGCCAGGTGCCGGCGGGGTCGGTGAGCAGGCAGTTGGTCAATTGCAGGCTGCCATGGGCGGACCATTGGCCGGGGGCGTAGGCCATCACCAGGGCGGCATTCAGGCGGGCAGATTCCAGGCGATTGGAGCCCAGGAGGGCTGCGGCTGATTGGAAGAGGCGCTCGTTGACATTGGAGAGTTGCAGCGAGAGCTGGCCGTTGGTGCGAGTCAAATGATGTTGGCCGGACATTTCGAGGAAACCGGCCGGTTGGCCGGCCTGGGACGAACGCGCCTGCAGCCGGCGGATCAGGACCCAGTCGTTGCTGAGCACCAGATGGCTGTCCACCTCGGCGCTCAGGCGATCGAGCACGAAATCCTCATACTTCCCGCTCAGGTTTTGCAGCCGCCATTGGCTGACAATGGATTGCGAGAGCAGTGGAGCGGGGGCATTGGTGGGGGCGTGATTGTGCTGGGTGACTTCGCCTGAGAATTGCAGATTGCCGGAGGAGAGGTGGGCGTTGGTGAGGCCTGCTTGGGCGAGGAGCCGGGGCAGGGCTGCCTCGGTGTCCAGCTTGAGATGGAAATCCTGGCGGACATGATCCACGTGGCCGGTGGCGGTGGCGGTGAAGATCTTTTCCCGGCCTTCCAGATAACGGAGAGCCAGGTGCGCCAGGTCGGTGCGTTGGAATTGGGTGGTGAGGGTGCGGGCCTCGGCCTGGATTTCGGCGGCGGTGAAGAGGTTGGTATCCAGCTTGAGGCGCAGATTGCGGATGCCGCCGCGGGCATCGAGGGCGAGGGTTTGTCCGGCGTTGCGGGATTGCACCAGCGCCCGCAAATCCACCTGCCCGCCGAGGTCCAGGTCGGGCAGCAAGGCCCGCCAGTCGGCCAGATTGAGGTTGTCCACGGTGAGGAGGAATTCGGATTCTTCCGGCAGGCCCTGGGTTTTGCCCCAGCTTACCTGCATGGGGCGCGTCAGGGTGGCGTGGACGAGGGGCCGATTGCTCAAGGTGGCGGTGAGGGCCAGTTCCCGGAGGTTGGCCCATGCATTGGCGCGCTGCACTTCGACGGCAAAGCGCAGGCGCAAATCGGCTGGGGGCGTGGCGTTGCCCCGCTGGGCGAGACTGAGCTGGGCGGCATCCAAGGTGCCGGCGGCCCTGATGGTTTGGGCCTGTTCGGCCAGCTCGATTTCACCCCGGGCTGAGAGGGAGGCATGGGGGATGGAGTAGCCGGTCATGGCCACGGCGAGATTGAGGACCTGGCCGCCGACGCGATCCAATTCAAACTGGAGTTTGCCCTCACCGCGGGCGGGCTGGAAGGGGCCGCGGACATGCAGGGCGGCGAGGGGTTGATTGCTGCGGGTAAATGCGAGAGTTCCTTGTTTAATTTCGGTGGGGGTCCAGTCCCAATCCAGTTGTCCGGCCAGGGCGCGGGTTTCGGCCAGCATGCCTGTGGCTTGGTTGATTTCGAGTTTCAGACGGCCCTGGCTGGCGGTCGGCAGGAGTTTATCATCCAGGGTCAGGGTTCCCTCGACGGAGAGCGGACAGGCCAGCGACTGGGTTTGGGAGCCATCCTGCTGGTGCCATTTCAGCAGGGTGGCGAGGCGGAGGGCGGCGGTTTGGCGATTGCCCACATTTTCCAGGGTCAAATTCAAGCCGCTGATTTCCACGGATTGGGCATTGGTCGGATGCCGTTGCTGGTAGGCCAGGAGGGTGTTGGACAGCACCAGTTTTTTGATCAAGAGGTCGGGGGGGGCGGAAGAGGTGGGGGCCTGGGTGGGTGCGTCAGAAGGTTGGATCAGGCGGCTCCAGTTGTTGCGGCCATCGGCGTCTTCGACCAAGCGCACCTCCAGGCCGTCCAGGGTGATTTCATCCAGATAAATCCTGCCCTTGAGCAAATCGGACAGACTGGAGTAGCGCAAGGAGAGTTGCTTGACGGCCAGCAACGGCGCGGCGCCGGTGGTTTCCATCTTGAAGCCGCTCAGGACGATGCCGCTGAAGGGGGACACGGTGGCGTCGTCGGCGGAGAGCCTGGCCTGCATGGCTGCGCCTGCTTTGGGGAGGAGGACGCTTTTGAAAAACCAGCCGCTGGTGAGCAGGAGGTAGGCGGCGACGAGGATGAGGGCCAATCCGCCGGCCAGGATTGCCAGGAGTTTCAGGCCACGCCGTCCGGCGGTGGCGCTTTGCTTTGACGGTTCACTCATAAAAAACAAACATCATTGTGACGGAAGACTAATATCGCGCAATTCATTATCCAACGCCATTTCTTCCGGGGGGCGGCGTGTTTGCGGCGCGGGGAGGTGCATTGCCGGGGGGGCGGGTGGGCGGAGGGCCAAGGAAATAGGCGTGCGCGGCGTGGCCGGATCTGGCAGTGTGGCGGCGTGCGTTTAAGCCGATGGCAAAAATGGTTGGTGGTGATCATCGCTGTGGGCGGCCTGCTCTGGCTTTTTGAGCGCTGGCGGGCGGGGCGGGAAAACGCCTATGACTCCCTCATCGCGGCGGCGGCGGTCAAGTATGGGGTGGAACCGGCGTTGATCAAAGCGGTGATCTGGCGGGAGAGCCGCTTTGATGCGAAGGCCCGCGGCCGGCGCGGCGAGATTGGCTTGATGCAGATCATGGAGCCCACGGCACGAGACTGGGCCAAGGCGGAGAACCGGCTGCTGTTGTTGCATACGGAGCTGTATGAGCCGCAGAAGAATATTGAATGCGGCGCGTGGTATTTGCGGCGGTTGTTGGCGCGCTACACGCGGACGGATAACCCGCTGCCGTATGCCCTGGCCGATTACAATGCGGGGCGGGCCAACGTATTGAAATGGATCAGCGGCGCGGCGGCCACCAACAGCGCGGCGTTTGTGCAACAGATTGGTTTTCCGTCCACCCGTGACTATGTGGAGTCCGTGATGGAGCGCCACGCGTATTATCGCCAGAGATGGCGGCCGCCGGCGCGCTAAGGCATCTCAGAGCGCCACATTCAGCGCGGCCAGCGCCTTTTCCGCGGCCTCCTTGAGGTAGCGTTCTTTGGGGTGGGTGCGGGTGCGCTGAAGATGTTGGTAGATTTTGATGGCGTCGCGGATTTTGCCGGTGGCGGTGAGCTTTTCGGCCAGGAGGAGGCAGGCCTTGGTCATTTGGGGTTTTTCCCAATCGTCGCCCTTGTCAGCGAGGAGGAGCAAACGCTGGGCATCGGCGGCGTCGCCCAGCCGCGCCAAAGCCCAGCCGGCCGCCAGCCGCACATCGCGGTCGGCGTGCAACAGGAGGCGGCGCAGGGTGGCAGCAGCCTCCCGGGCTTCCCAGCGTCCGAGGGCTTGAATGACGCCCACCAGTGGGCGGCCTTTGAGCTGGGCCAGGCAGCGGACGAGGGCGGAGAGGGCTGGTTTGCCGAGGGTCTCGAGGCAGGCCAGGGCGTAAAGGCCCAGTTCTTCGTCGCCCGCCAATTTGGCCAGGTCGTTCACCTGGGGCGGGCCGGCGATCCATTGCAATTCGCGGATGAACAGCCCGCGGGTGGCCTTGTGCAGGGAGGCATCATTCATGGCGCCAGCCAGGAGTTGGGCGAGGCGCTCCCGATTTTTTGCCTGGTCCGCCCGGCCGACATAAACCACCAGGCCATGGAGGACGTACTCGGCCTTGTAGTTCTGGAAGGCGGGATCGGCGGGGTCTTTGACCAGCGCCAGCAATTCTTTGAGGGCGGCATCGCCCGCAGTGAGTAATTTTTGATAGACCGGCTCGGCGTCGCTCCAGGCCGGGCCGGTGAATTTGCTGGGGGTGCCGGGTTTGTCCACTTCGGGCATTTGCTCCACCAGCGCTTTTACGTCGAGGGTCGTGTCTGCCATAAAGCCTCCGGAAGTTGAGAGTGAACAGGTTGCTTTTTTTACAGGTGCCAGGGGGGGCGCATGGGGGGGTTGACGAGGCGGTTGGCTTCTTCATCGCCGATGATTTCCTCCTTGACGGGGTCGAAGCGGATTTTGCGGCCGACGCGAATGGCGATGTTGGCCAGGTGCATGATGCAGACGGTGCGATGGGCGGCTTCGGCATTGCCCCCCGGTTGTTGGCGGGTTTTGACCGCCTGGGTGAAATCAATGAGCGGCTCGGGGTCGGGCATTTGTTTGAGTTTCTGCTGGCTGGCTTCATCGAGGTCCTCCAGCCGGACGGGGCGGGCTTTGAGGCGGTCATAATCGGGGCCCCATTCGCCGCTGACCAGGACGATGGTGAAGCCATTGGCATATTTCAGTTCCACCCAACCCCACATGCCGCAGACTTCGGGATGGGCGGGGGGCGCGAGGGCTTCGATTTCGACGGGGGCGGTGTCGTCCACGCCGTAGGTCCAGGTCACGGGGTCCATGGCGTGCTGGCCCATGTCGCCCAGGCCGCCGCCTTCGTAGTCCCAATAACCGCGATGGGTGCCGCCGAAACGGTGGGGATGATAGGGTTTCATGGGGGAGGGGCCGACGTACATATCCCAGTCCAGCCAGGGGGGCACGGGCTGGGGTTTGGCGTTGACGATGCCGCTCCATTCCTTGACTTTCAGGCCGCCGGCCTTGAGGTACACGGCTTTGCATTCCTTGAGCAGGCCGCTTTTCATGATTTTGCGGGTGAGGACATCGCGGGGATTTTGGGCGGCGGCGAAGCGGCCGAAGGTGCCGATCTGGAAGATGCGGCCGTAGCGTTTGGCGGCGTTGGCCACGGCGCGGCCCTCGGCGATGAAGCGGGTCATGGGTTTTTCGCACATGACATCCTTGCCGGCCTCCATGGCCATGATGGAAATCAGGGCATGCCAATGGGGCGGGGTGGCGATGGCCACCACATCAATGTCCTTGCGCTCGAGGACGCGGCGGAAATCGGTGTAATACCTCTTGTTGTCGGCGCGGTCTTTGAAGCGGACATCGCACTCGGCCAGTTTGACGGCGTTGAGTCCTTTAAGGTTGTCAAAGGTGCCGGGGCCGCGGCCGCCGCAGCCGATCAAGGCGCCGCCGACGGTTTCGCTGGGCGGGGGCACGCCGGGCTGGCCGAGGACATGGCGGGGGATGATGGTCACGGTGGTGAGGCCGGCCACCGCCCCTTTGATGAAATGACGGCGGGAAGTCCGCAGGGGGATTTTTTTCATACTGCGGTATTCTGTCACTCCGGGGGGCGTCTGGCCAGCAATTTATGATCGGCGGAATGGGTTTTTATGGTGGTGGCGGATGGACAAGTGACGGCGGTTATGCCACTTTTCCGGCGCGCACCGCATGAGCACGAGTGAAAAACCACGTTTGGGCCGGACTTTTTGGACGCTGAACGTCATCGAGATGTGGGAGCGGCTGGCATTTTACAACCTGCGGGTGATGGCTCCCATCTACATCATGCAGGCGGATGACCCGGGGGGGCTGCATTTGACGGCGGCCCAGAAGGGGACGATTTATGCGTGGTGGGCGGTGTTTCAATCCATATTGCCGGTGTTCACCGGCGGGCTGGCGGATCGTTTTGGGTACAAGCGCACGCTGACGTTTGCCCTGAGTCTGATGATGGTGGGCTATCTGATGATTGCCTTCATGCGGGATTTGGGGTTCATCAGCAACTACTGGGCGTTGTTCATCAGCATCATGACGCTGGCCACGGGCACGGCGTTTTTCAAGCCCAGCATTCAAGGTTCACTGGCCAACATATTGACCAAGGCCAACTCGTCGGTGGGGTGGGGCATTTTTTACTGGGTGGTGAATGTGGGGGCGTTTATCGGGCATTTTCTGCCTTCGCTGTTTCTGGTGTACAGCACGGCGTTTCCGGGGCCGTTTTATGCGGAGGCACATTCCAAGGAGGCGTGGCGCAACCTTTTTCTGGCGTCGGCCGTGTTCACCAGTTTCAATCTACTGCTGCTGTTTTTCCTGCAAGACACGCCCTCGGGGGCGTCGGCCACGGAATCGCCGTTGTCGGTGCTGGCCCGGACGATCCGCAACATCTTTGAGCCGCGGCTGCTGGCATGGATTGCCATCATGTCCTGCTTCTGGTTGATGATGTATCAACTTTGGGATTTGCAGCCCAATTTCATCAGCGACTGGCTGGACAGCCGGCCGGCGGCCGAGCTGCTGCGGCACCTGCCGGACTGGGCGTACAAGTCCATGGTGGGGGACACGCCGCGCGGGCCGATGGTGCGGCAGCAGGTGTTGCTGAGTTTCAATGCGCTGTTCATCATTCTCGGGGTCATTGGCATGGCGTGGCTTACACGGAAGATGCGCACGCTGGAGGCGATGCTGATCGGCATGTTGATGGCGACGGGCGGCATTGTGCTGGCCGGGTGGACGCCGAATGTGTGGTTGTTGATCGCGGGCATTCTGCTGTTTTCCCTGGGCGAGATGCTGACCGGCCCCAAGAAGAGCGAGTATCTGGGGCTGATTGCGCCGCCGGGCAAGAAGGGCTTGTATCTGGGCTATGTGAACATTCCGGTGGGTGTGGGCGTGTACGCGGGCAGTGAACTGGCGGGATATGTGTATGGGCATTATGGCGAAAAGGCGGTGCTGGCCCTGCGTTACCTGGCGGAGAAAACGCCGTGGGGCCAGAGCAAGAATTGGGATGGCTCCATCGCCACCCTGCAGGAGACGCTGGGGGTGACGCGGATGCAGGCCATGGACAAGCTGGTGGAAGTCACCGGCCTGGATCATGTGCAGGCAACACAGTTGCTGTGGGACACGTATTCCCCCCATGTTCATGTCTGGTTGCCGTTTGCGGCGGTTGGGGTGGTGGCAGCCGTGGCGTTGTGGATCTTTGGCCGGATGGCCCGAAACTGGCAGGACATGAATGCGTGAGGGGCGAGGGGTTCAGGGGGCGGGGGATTGAGGATGGGCAGCGGCAAACTGCCGCACCAGCTCCGGGAAGAGGCATGGCGCACAGAGGGTATCCGCCTGGTCACAACAATCCCGCACGATTTGGAGCAGACCTTGCTGCGCGGCTGCGGATGGCAATCGTACGGGGGAGCCGCCGCCCAACATGCGCTGGCGGGCGAGTTTGAGGACCGCGTTATCCTCACCGGCCGGCCAGGCGAGGTAGAGCTGCTCGACACGACGGAGGCGGGGGCGATCCCGGTGTTCCAGGGCCTGGGCATAAAACCAGGGCAGGAGCACATTGATTGCCAAATCGGTGGCCCGTTGCGCGCCGAGGAGGGGCTGGGGGCGGGCCAGGCGCGGGGAGTTGAGGCTCCAGTGGGATTCCCAGAAATCGTCGCGCACCGTCAGAGTTTCCAGCAGAGATTCCGCCCGATGGCGTGAGGGGCAATCGGTGGCAAACCACTTTTGCAGGCGCTGGCTCCAGTGGGGCGTGGCCAGCCAATGGGCGGCCAGTGCGAGCCGGCGATGGGGGTGGTTGGCGGGGCGCAAACCGCTGAAGCGCCAGACGGAGCGGGGCATGAGGCAGTCGTCAAAGGCGCTGCGTTCCCGCCACCACCAGTCCCAGAGCTGGCGGGTGTGAGCCGCCCCGCTGCGGGGAGCGTTCACGTCGTCGGGAAGCAAACCGCCGATGCCGAGGAGCCTGGCCTGCCAGTGGAGGGCAGTGGTGGCGCCTTCTTGCAGGCGGGGGCGCAGTTCGCCCAGGCATTGCATGGGCCAAGTGTTGTGTTTATAACCGAGGGCCCGAAACAGGCCTTCCCAGAGGGCCTGCTCCCAGCCGGAGATCCGGGCGCGATGCAGCAGTTGGAGCGCCTTGCCGTGCAGTCTGACCAAGGCCGCCTGGTGGAGGAGCGCCAGCCGTTGGGTGGCAGATAGTTCGCGCCAGGCTGCGGCGCAGCGCCCGGCCTGGTCAGGGGGCAGGTCGGGAGAAGTTTCCGAGGTGATCCACGCGGCCAGCGCTTCCAGAGGAGCCTCCAAATAGTCCTTGAGCACCAGGGCGGGCAGGGGCGGGGGGAGATGGGGGGGCCGCTCCCAAATCACATGCAGGATGACGGAGGCAAAAGCCGGGTTGTTTTCGTGTCCATGCTGCCGCCAGCCCGCCGCCTGAAGGTCAATTTCCACATCACCCTGGCGGGGCGGCTCGTGGCCGAGCTGAAGGACCGCCCGGCGGAAATCCGGGCCGGATTCGTGATTCCAAAAGCCGGGATGCAACACCCTCAATGGGCGGCCATCGAGCAAGTGCAAATGATCGCGCTGGAGGCGTTGGTACTGCCAGAGCCATTGGAGCCATCGTTCGGGCGGCGCGGGGGTGGAAGTTTCCCGCAGGGCCGGGGGAGTTTGTGAGGTCCGCCAGCGCGCGTAGAAAGAATCCTGGGATGCCCCGTGCATGCTCCGTTTTATGCGGGCTGGTGGCGGCGCAGGAAAACTTCGATTTCGTGCCGGTGGGGCGCCGAGGGTTGGGCGCCCAGGCGGGTCACTGAAATGGCGGCGGCGGCCTGGGCGAAGCGGACGGCTGCCCGCCACGGTTGTCCCTCCGCCAGGGCCACGGCGAGCGCTCCGTTGAACACATCCCCGGCGGCGGTGGTGTCCACGGGGCGCACTTTGAAGCCGGGCAGATGGGCCGCCTCGGCGGGGCTGGCGAGCCAAACGCCGCGGGCGCCCAGGGTGATTAAGACGGTGTTGACGCCGCGCTGAAGCAGAAGGTGGGCGGCTTGTGCGGCGGCGGCGGGGGAGTCCACTTTCAGGCCGGTCAATAATTCGGCTTCGGTTTCATTGGGGGTCAAAACGTCCACCTGACGGAGCAGGGCGTCCGGCAAGGGCTGGGCGGGAGCCGGATTGAGGATAACGAGGGCTTCCACCTTTTTGGCCTCCCGCACGGCGGCGCGCACGGCGGGGAGGGGCACTTCCAGTTGGGCCAGGATTACGCGGGCTTTTTGGAGGGCGGGCGCCGCGGCGGCCACATCCTGCCGGGACAAGCGGGCGTTGGCGCCGGGGGCGACGATGATGCTGTTTTCCCCATCGGGGGCGACGGCAATGAGCGCCACGCCGGAGGGGGCGCGGGGGTCGCGCTGGATCCATTTTACTTCCAGGCGGTCCTGGCGGAAACCTTGCAGGGCGCGGTCGCCGAAGAGGTCGCGGCCGAGCCGGCAGACAAAGGCCACCCTGCCGCCGGCGCGGGCGGCGGCCACGGCTTGATTGGCGCCCTTGCCGCCGGGGGCGAGGGTGAAGCGACCGCCCAGCAAGGTTTCACCGGGGCGGGGCAGGCGCGGGGTTTGCACCACCATGTCGGTGTTGGAGCTGCCCACCACCACGATGGCGGGGCGGGGGGGATGTTTGGGTTTCATGGCCATCAGGGGGTTGTCAGGCGGCACGGCGCTGGGTGGCGCGGTGCCGGTATTGATCAAAAATCACTGCGAGCACGATTACGGCGCCGGTGACCAGGCGTTTCAATTCATCGCGGGCGCCTTCGGCGGAGAGGCCGGCATTGAGCACGGCAATGATGAGCACGCCGAAGAAGGTGCTGACCACCGAGCCGCGTCCGCCCATGAGACTGGTGCCGCCGATGACGGCAGCGGCGATGGCCTGCAGTTCAAAGCCCATGCCGGCGTTGGGATTGGCGGACTGAAAACGGGAGGTGTCAATGACTGAAGCCAGGGCCACCAGGAAACCGCTCAAGACAAAGACCGCCAATTTGATGGGGCGGGGGTCAATGCCGCTTAAACGGACGGCTTCCTGGTTGGTGCCGATGGCGATCATGTAGCGGCCAAAGACGGTGCGGGTGAGGGCCAGTTGGGCCGCGGCCATGACCAGAAAGGCCAGCCAGAAGGGGACGGACAATCCCAGGAAGGTGGTGCCCGCGATGCCTTCAATGGCTGAGCCGATGTATTGCGTCTGGCTCCGGGTCAAGGCATGGGCGCCGCCGCGGGCCATTTCCAACATGCCCAGGGTGACGATGAAACTGGGCAGGCGCCAGGCCAGGGAGACCAGACCATTGAAGGCGCCGCACAACACGCCGCCCAGGAGTCCCGCGCCCACGGCCAGGGGGGCGGGCCAGCCCCATTGGGTCATGGCCACCCCCACCACGGCTCCGCAGAAACCGAGCACTGAGCCGACGGACAGGTCAATTTCCGCAATAATCAACACGTAGGTCATGCCCACGGCCACCAACAAGATGGCGGGGATTTGATTGGCGATGGCGACGAAGTTGGTGTGGCTGAGGAAATGTTCCGTGCGGAGGCTGAACACCACCACCAGCGCGAGCAAGGCCCCTGCCAGGCCGCCGTACTCCTGGAGGAGACGCAGCCCCACCGAGGGGCTTGGGGAGGGTTGAGGTTCAGTTGCCATGGTTCGTTGCAGGCTGTGGCTTGTTGAGGTAGCCGCTGAGCGCGGCCGCCATCAGGGCATCTTCCGTCCATTGACCACGGACGAATTCACCGGCCAGGCGGCCGGCGGACATGACGAGGATGCGATCGCAGAGCATCATCAGCTCGCGCAAATCGGAGGACACTACGAGCAAGGCCCGGCCCTCGGCGGCGAGGTGCTGGAGCCATTGGTAGATTTCAAAGCGGGCGCCGACATCAATGCCGCGGGTAGGCTCATCAAACATCAGGATGCGGCAGTCGCGCATCAACCAGCGGGCGAGCACCACTTTCTGTTGATTGCCGCCGCTCAGTTCGGCCACGGGTTGCTCTGCGCCCTGGCAGCGGACCTGCAGCGCGGCAAGCCATTGGCGGGTGGGGGCATCCTCCCAGCGGGGGCTGAGCCAGCCCCGGCGGGCGAGGCGGGGCAGGCTGGCGAGCGTGAGGTTGCAGCGGATGGGGAGGGGCAGCAGGAGGCCTTGTTCTTTGCGGTCTTCTGTCAGCAGCGCCAGTCCCTGGCGGACGGCGTCGGCGGGGGAGTTGATGCGCGCGGGTTGGGGTTCGTCGTGCAGGTAGATGGCCCCTGCCTCGGGCACGTCAGCCCCGAAGATGGCGCGCAGGGTCTCGGTGCGTCCGCTGCCCACCAGGCCGGCCATGCCGACAATCTCACCCTGGCGCACGGTGAAGCTGACGCCGCGGACGGCTGTGCCGGAATGCAAGTTTTCCACGCGCAAGGCCGGCCTGCCGGGGGTGTGCTGGCGGTGCTCCGGGAGGGTATCAAGGTCCCGGCCCACCATGTGGCGGACGATGTCCTCCATGCCGAGGTCGGAGATGGGCCATGTGCCCACACGCCGTCCATCCCGCAGGATGGTGATGCGGTCGGCCAGCCGGCGGATTTCCTCCAGGCGGTGGGAGATGTAGAGGATCGTGGTGCCGCGGGATTTGAGGTCGCGGAGTTGGGCGAAAAGGCGCTCGATTTCGGGGTCGGTCAGGGGGGCGGTGGGTTCATCCAAAATCAGCAGTGAGCATTGATGGGCCAGGCCGGCGGCAATTTCCACCATTTGCTGCTGGCCGATGCCCAGGGCGGAGACCGGCGTCCAGGGCGACAATCCGGCGAGGTTCACGCGAGCCAGCGCGGACCGGGCGAGGTGCTCGAGGGTTTTGCGGTGAATCCATCCGGCGGTGTGGGGCAGGTGGGCCAGGAAGAGGTTTTCGGCGATGGAGAGCGTGCGGATCAGATTCAGCTCCTGCAGCACCATGCGCACGCCGCGTTGCTCGGCGTCCCGTTTGCGGCGTGGGGCGTAGGGGAGGCCGTTCAATTCCATGAGGCCGGCGGTGGGGGTCAGCAGGCCGGCGAGGATGCGGGAGAGGGTGCTTTTGCCGGCGCCGTTTTCGCCAACCAGGGCATGGATTTCGCCGTGTTGCAGCTCCAGGTCCACCCCGTGCAGGACGCGGACGGCGCCAAAGTCCATCGTCAACCCCTGGGCGCGGAGCAAGGGGGAATTGGGCTCACGCGGCGGGGAGGGGGCGGGGGCGGACATGCGCGCAGCAAACGGGGGTGGCGGGGCGAATTACTTGAGCGAGGCGGCGGTGATCAAATCCACGGGGGTTTCCCGGTCGGATGGGGCGGCCTGCGAATGCAACATTTCGAGGGCGTATTCGATGCCAAAGACGGCCAACTGATCGGCGTGCTGGTCGGCGGTGGCGAGGACGCGCCCTTCTTTGAGCAGTTGGCGCACGGCGGCAATGTTGTCGTAGCCCACGACCCGGATGCGGTCGAGTTTGCCGGCATCGCGCAAGGCCGCCACCACGCCCAAGGCCATGCTGTCGTTGGCGCAGAGGAAGGCTTTGAGGTTGGGGTATTCGTTGATGATGGCCGCGGCGACTTTGTTGGCCTTGTCTGTTTCCCAGTAGCCGCTTTGCGAGCTGACCACCTTCATGCCGGCGGCTTTCATGGCGTCCTCGAAACCGAGCTTGCGCTGGATGGCGTTGAAGGCGTTGGGGGCACCTTCGATGATGGCGACTTCATCGCCGGGTTTGAGGTGTTTGGCGAGGTACTCGCCCACCATGCGGGCGCCTTTGCGATTGTCCGGGCCGACGAAGGGAAACTTGACGCCGCTTTGGGCGAGCACGCCGGCATCAAATTTGTTGTCAATGTTCACGACGCGGATGCCGGCCTGCCGGGCTTTTTTGCAGACGGGCACCAGGGCCTTGGAGTCGGCCGGTGCGATGACAATGGCATCCACCCGCTGGGCGATCATCTGTTCGACCAGGTCAATCTGGCGGCCCACATCCAGCTCGTCCTTGATGCCGTTGGCCAGCAGCTCGTATTTATTGGCGTTGGCCTTCTGGTGGGCGCGGGCGCCGTTTTCCATGGTCAGGAAGAACTCGTTGGCCAGCGACTTCATCACCAGGGCGATGCGCGGTTTGCGCGGCCCGTCGGCGGCCTTGCGCTCGCAGCCGGCAGGGGCCAGGAGCAGCGCGGCGGCGGCGAGGCCGGCCAGCCCGAGGGTCAACAGCCTTTGCCGGGGATGGAAAGGGGAGGGATTCATGGGGAAGCCGGAGGGAGTGGGTTATTGGTAGATCACGGCCTCGCGGATGGCGATGCGCCGGCCTTTGGAGCGGTTGTCGGCCGTTCCGTTGGGGACGATGGTCAGGGTGTGCGGCCCTGGTTTAAGCCCGTAAATTTGCCACAGGACGTTGTCATGGGTGTTGGGGACGATGTAGGCGTCGAGCGGCAGCTTTTGTTTGCGGCCGTCCACATAAACATCCGCGCGCGCGCCCTGGTCGTTGAGGACGCCGAGGACGGCGACGGCCACGCCGTCAAACTTGAGCACGGTGGACATGCCCACGCCCTCGGCCACTTTGAGATTTTTGTCGGTGCGCCACGGGCCAATCCATTCCCAGGCCTTGTCGGTGACGCCGAGGCGGCGCACGGGTTTGCCGGGACTCCATTGTTCCAATTTGGGCGCGGAGGGCTTTTGCAGTTTGACGGTGACCTCCGTCTCGCTGACTTTGCCGCCGGTGGCGCGGATGAGCTGCAGGGCGCGTTTTTCGGTGGAAGCCACGATATCCTTGAAGGAATAGTCGGTGTAATCGAACTTTTTGTTTTCCAGGGCCGGCATTTCGGCTTTGAATTGGGCGGGGATGGCCGAGTAGCCGAGCATGACCCCGAGGACGCCGGCGGCGCTGGAGGGGTTGCAATCGCTGTCCTGGCCGCAGCGGGTGGAGATTTCCATGGTTTTTTCAAAATCTCCCTGGCCGTAGAGCAGACCCATGGCGATGTAGGCGCCGTTCAACTTGGCATCAATGTTGAAGGCGGTGAGGGCGCCATCGGGGCAGGGGTCGTCCTTGTCCCATTTGTCTTGAATCAACTGCCAAGTTTTCCGCCAGTCATTGGGGTGGAGGGCATGCCAGTCGAGCACGTCTTTGATGAGCTTTCCGTACTCGCTTTGGGGGGGGATGCAGGCGTAACCGGCTTCCACCACGCGGCGGGGGTTGTTTTCGAAGTACGCCACGGCGTACATGCCGCAGACGAACATGCCGCCGTAGAGGCCGTCGCCGTAATTCATGACGCGTCCGACGCGGTCACAATATTTATTGGATTCGCGGGGCAGGCCGGGGCACATCAGGCCGATGAAGTCGGCCTCGATCTGGAAGTCAATGTCGTTGGCATGGAAATTATAGCGGGGATGTCCTGACCAGGGGGCATCGATGCCCTGATTCAAGGCCCGGCGGGCGCCGGCATTGGCATGCCAGAGATGGTATTTGGAATCGCGGAAGGCGCGGCCGTAGTCGCGGCTGGTGGCCTTGAGGCCGAGGTCGTCCATGACTTTGGCGAAGGTCATTTCCACGTACAAATCATCCTGGTGAATGGTGTTTTCCAACATGCCCTCCTTCCACACGAGATTTGTTTCCAGAATTTTGCCCTGCGAGCGAAACTCCGTGGGGGCGCCGTAGGCCACCCCGATCATTTGTCCGGCCCAGCCGCCGCGGATTTTGTCCAGGAGGGCGGCCCGGGAGAGCGTGCGGGTTTCGGGCGTGGTGGCGGCCCCGGCGGCCCAGGTTCCGAGGAGGAGGCCCGCCAGCGCGGCCTGCAGCGTGGATGACATGTTCATGGCGTAAGTATGGAAACGTGTTACAGCGGCTCCCCGGCTTCATGGGCCCATGGCAGGGGACCAGAGGCGGGAGCTTTGCTGCATGGGTAAGCCATTCATCGTTGCGGCTCAAGCAAATTTTGGATTTTCGGCCTCTCATCCTTGATTTAGGCTGGACGCATGTTTGCACCGGATGCCTTGTTTGACTTGAGCCAGACGGAACATGCCGAAGTTTTTGCCGGCTGCCAAAATGCGTGGGAAGCCCTGGCGCGGCTGGCGGATTATCTGAAGGATCGGGTTCAACCCGTCTTGAAAAACCGCTGCGAGGGCGTGGCCTACATTGGGGAGCGGGTGTTTATTGGCGAAGGCACGGTGGTGGAGGACGGGGCGATGATCAAGGGGCCGGCGATTATTGGGCGCAACTGCCAGATTCGGCACAATGCGTACATTCGCGAGAATGTGATTGTTGGCGATGGTTGCGTGGTGGGGAATTCCTGCGAGCTGAAGAATGCGCTGCTGTTCAACGGGTGCGAGGTGCCGCATTTCAATTATGTGGGGGATTCCATCCTCGGCCACAAGGCGCACCTGGGGGCGGGGGTCATTTTATCCAATTTGAAACTGGTGCCCGGCCATGTGACGGTGATGGTGGAGGGTCGGTTGGTGGATACGGGGCTGCGCAAGTTTGGGGCGTTGATTGGTGATCGCGCGCAGATTGGGTGTAATTCCGTGCTTAATCCCGGGAGTATTATTGGCCGGGATTCGGTGGTTTATCCGTGCACCAACTGGCGGGGGGTATTGCCGGCCGGTGCGGTGGCCAAAAACAAGGCGCCGCAAGAGATTGTGGTGCGGGAGAAGCGGTAGATTGGCGCGCGCTCCTGGCCCGGCGGAAATACCCCTGGCGCCTGCGCCCTGCGGCGGGCGGGGAGGGTGGTTTTGCGGATTCCGGCGCTCAGCGGAGTGTCTGCCAGAGAACCTCCACGGTAAAAACCAGGGCGATGAGAAGGGAGACGAGGACTTTGCCCACAGCTCCCGCCAGCACGCCCAGGGCCGCTCCCAGACCGGCGCGCCAGGCCTCTGGTTTGGGTCGTCCCTTGATGGACTCCAACACCACTGCGCCCAGCAAGGGGCCAATGAGGAGCCCCACCAGCCCTCCCACCAATCCGATCAAGGCGCCTGCGCCCAGGCCGATCACCAGGCCGGCCATGGCGCCGAACATTCCCCAACGGGATGCCCCCATTTTCTTTGCGCCGAGGAGTGTGGCCAGATACTCCATGGCTGTTGCCAGACCGGCAAGGAGCAGCAGTACGGCCAGCACCCACCAGCGCGCGCTGTCCTCGCCGAAGTAGAGTTTATGGCCCAGCAGGGCGACTACGATCAGCGGGGTGCTGGGCAAGCCGGGCAACAGCGCTCCAAGCACTGCCACCCCCATGATCATCAGGGCTAGAACCAACCCAAGGATTTGTTCCGCGTCCATGAGTTCAATATACATGGAGGTCATGGCACAGGCCAGGCGGTGAAAAATAATGAGGATTCAACAGCAATAAATATCCTTCAATTACGTCCATAATAAAGACATGAGGCGAAGTGGACATTGGGTGGGGCTGCTGTTGCTGGCGGGGATGGTGGGATTACCGCTCAGGGCGGCTGGAGCCGTGGAGTCGTATTACGTCAAGCGAGCCGGATGGGTGGAGACCATGGCGGCCAGCCGCGCGCGTCTGGCAGAGGCGGCCTTGCCGGAAGCCCAGCGCCGCCAGGCCAGTCGGGCGCTCTGGCTGCAGGTGGAGCGGGATTTTCCGATGGAGTGGGATTGGACGCTGCAGGATGCGGGGGTGGATTTTGCGGATTGGTTTGTGCGCCCGGCCGGGGAGAGGGAAAGGAAGATGGTGGAGCGGGTACTGGCCGAGCTGGGGCCGGCCGGCCGAGCCTTGCAGGAGAAATATGCCCAGCTCAATCAGCGCGGCAAGGCGGCCGGGGCCGAGGAGTGGCTGGCGCTTTACCGGCAGGCGGCCGAGGCGCGGCGGGCCGTCCGCCTGCAAACGCTGATGCGGGAAGCGCCGGCGGTGGTGTTCACGCGGCGCCGCACGATACGCCCGTCGTTTTTTGCCTACACGGAAGGGCAGTCTGATGCGCAGCATGAACGCCATTTTTTGCCGGGCGCCGCCTTGTGTCTGCTCGAGATGGATGGACTTTATGGGAGGGTGCGCGTTTTGCTGGCGGATGAGGGGGGCGTCATCAGGGATCCGGAGGTGTCATTCGACGGGCGGAAAATACTCTTCGCGTGGAAAAAGCATCTGAATGAGGATGATTACCATCTCTATGAGATGTCGCTGCCGGAGGGGCAGGTCCGCCAGCTTACGGCGGGGGCGGGGTGTGCCGATTATGAGCCGGCCTACCTGCCGAATGGGGATATAATATTTTCTTCGACCCGTTGTGTGCAAACGGTGGATTGTTTTTGGACGGAGGTCAGCAATCTTTACACCTGCGATGCCAACGGGCAGTTCATCCGCCGGCTGGGGGTGGATCAGGTGCACACGGTATTTCCGACGGTGACGGAGGATGGACGGGTTTTATACACGCGCTGGGATTACAATGATCGGGGGCAGATATTTCCGCAGGCCCTGTTTCAAATGAATCCTGACGGCACGGGGCAAACGGAGTTTTATGGCAACAATTCGTGGTTTCCCACGGTCATCACCCATGCCCGGCAGATACCGGGCACACAGAAAGTTCTGGCGATTCTTTGCGGGCATCACTCGCCGCAAACCGGCAAGCTGGCCATTATTGATCCGGCGCGAGGGCGGCAGGAGAACGCGGGGGTGACATTGATTGCGCCTGAGCGGGTGACCCGGGCGGAACGGATAGATGCCTACGGTCAGGAGGGGGAGCTGTTCCAGCATCCTTATCCCTTGAACGAAAACGAGTATCTGGTCAGTTATGCTCCGTTGGGCTGGAGCCACGATCAAGGGCGGGGAGACGCGCATTTCAGCCTTTATTACATGGATCGTGCCGGGCGGCGGGAATGGCTGGCGGGGGATGTGCGGTGCGCGGTGCAGCATCCGGTGCCGCTGCGGCCGCGCCGCCGGCCGGTGGTGCAGCCGGCGCGGGTGGATTATCGGAAAACCAACGCGGTGTTTTATTTGCAGGACGTGTATGCCGGGCCGGGGCTGGCGGGAGTGCCGCGAGGCACCATTGAACAGTTGCGGGTGGTGGCTTTGGAGTTTAGGGCGGCCGGGATTGGGGAGAACCACAGCGGGGGACCGGGGGGCGGGGCGCTCATCAGCACCCCGATAGCGATTGGCAACGGCAGTTGGGATGTCAAACGCGTGCTGGGTCAGGCGCGGGTACATGCGGACGGGTCGGCTGCATTTTACGTGCCCGCCCGGACGCCGGTTTATTTTCAAGCGCTGGATGCCCGGGGGTTTGTGGTTCAGACCATGCGCAGTTGGTCCACCCTGCAGCCGGGGGAAGTGGCTTCGTGCGTGGGTTGCCACGAGCATAAGAACACCGCGCCGCCGGTGACCCGGCCCACGCTGGCCCAGCGGGCCGGGCCGGAGGAGTTGAGGCCTTTTTATGGGCCGCCGCGGGGATTCAGTTTTACCCGCGAAATTCAGCCCATTTTGGACCGGCATTGCATCCGGTGTCATCATCGGAGTGAAGAGATGATGCCGGGAGCCCGCTGGCTGGGAGAGGGGGTTGTGGCGCGGCGGGCCGATGAGGCCTCCACCAATGCGTTCAGTTTGCTGAGCCGTGCGGTCACGGATCCGGTGGCGCGGCGTCATTGGAGCGAAGCCTATTTGAATCTGACGCAAAGTTTTCAGGAACGCGAAGGCAATCGTCCTGGGCCGTATCGCGGTCAGCCGGAGGGGCGTCTGGTTTCGTGGATATCCTCGCAATCCGTGCCCTCACCGCTGCCGCCGTATGCCGCCGGTGCTGCGCGGAGCCAGCTTATGGGGCTTTTGCAACAAGGCCATTACGGGGTTGCGCTTACGCGCGAAGAATGGGACAAGCTCGCCTGCTGGATTGATTTACTGGTGCCATTTGCGGGGGATTATGTGGAGGCCAACGCCTGGACGCCGCAGGAGAAGGCCAAGTATGAGCATTTTTTGAACAAGCGCCGCCGCTTGGAGGCGGAGGAGCGCGAATCGGTGGCCCGCTGGCTGGGGCGGCTGCCGGGCGGGTCCTGAAGTCTTTTTCCCGGCGGGCTAGTTTCCCGGGGCATGCCGGGCTGAAGGAAAGGCGGGGTGGTGGCGTTGGGGTGGGGGGAGGTGTGGGCGTTCTTGGGGTTGTGAGCCGTGGGTCGGCTGATCTGGGATGGGCGGCAGCGTGCTGTTTTTCAAACGGGACCGATCAGCCTTTGGCCCGGCGGAGGCGTTTGCCCTCCTTCAAGGCGGGGAGCAGTTGGGGCAGGGGCAGGGTGTTGATGACATCGGCTTTTTCGAGCCAGCCCTTGCGCGCGAGGTGCGCGCCGAGGCGCAAATAGCCGGCGTGCTCGTGGCGGTGGGCGTCGGGGTTGATGACGCACTTGACGCCTTTGGATTTGGCCAGCGGCCACCACCGCCAGTCCATGTCGAAGCGGTAGGGGTTGGCGTTCAACTCGATCCAGGTGCCGGTTTCGGCGCAGGCGTCAATGACCGCCTCCAGATTGACCTTGTAAGGCTCGCGTTCCAGCAACAAACGCCCGGTGGGATGGCCCAGGACGTGGACCCAGCGGTTTTGGGCGGCGGCGATGAGGCGTTTGGTATTTTCGGCTTCATTCTGGCTAAAACCCTGATGGATGCTGGCCACCACCACCTCCAGCTCCGCGAGCAGATCATCCGGCAAATCCAATTTGCCGCCGGCCAGGATGTCCACCTCGATGCCAGTGAGCAGGCGCACTTCCTTGCCCTCGGCCGCCAGTTGGCGGTTCAGGTCGGTGATGGCCTGGATTTGCTCGCGCACCTTAAGCGGCTCCAGGCCGTGGGCTTGAAACGAGGCGCGGGAGTGGTCGGTGATGGCCCAATAAGCGAAGCCCAGCTCCTCGGCGTGGTGGGCAATTTCGCGGAGGGTGTGCTGGCCGTCGCTCCAGTTGGAATGGTTGTGCAGAGAGCCGCGCAGGTCTGTCCATTCCAGGAGGCGGGGGAGTGGCCCCTTTTCCGCGGCGGCAAATTCGCCCCGGTCCTCGCGCAGTTCCGGCGGGATGTAGGCCAGGCCGAGCGCGGCGAAGATGTCCTCCTCGGTGCGGCAATCCAGGCGCAAGGCGGGATCCCGGGTTTCGTCCTGGGAGCGAAACAGGCCGTATTCGTTGAGCCGCAAGCCGCGCTGGATGGCGCGCTGGCGCATCACGATGTTGTGCTCCTTGCTGCCGGTGAAATAGGCCAGAGCGAAGGGGTATTCGGCCTCGCTGACCACCCGCAAATCGGCCTGGAGTCCGCCCTCCAGCAGGACGCTGGCCTTGGTTTCGCCTTTGGCCTGGATGGCCATGATGCCGGGCAGGCGGGTAAAAAAATCAATCACGGCAGCGGGGGTTTTGGAGGAAGCGAGGAAATCCACGTCGCCGATGACTTCCTTCCAGCGGCGGAGACTGCCCGCGGTGCTGCAGCGGATGACGTCGGGGTGGGCGCGGAGGGCTTCCAGAATAGGCTCGGCGGCGTGCAGCGCCAGATCCAGGCGATGACGTGAGGCATATTGGCGCCGGAAGGCGATGCCTTCGAGAAGTTTGGCCTGGGTTTTTTCGCCAAAACCATCCAGCGTGGCCACCTGGCCGGCATGGCAGGCGGCTTCCAGTTTGGCCACATCGTCCACGCCCAATTTTTCATGGAGCGCCTTGATTTTTTTGGGGCCGAGGCCGGGGATGGTCAGAAGCTCCCGCAAGCCCGGGGGAATGGAGGCTTTTAATTCATCGTAATAGGGCAGGTGGCCGGTGGTGACCAGGAGGGTGATTTTTTCCTGCAGGGCGTCGCCGATGCCTTTGATTTGCCCGAGGCGCTGCTCGGCCACCACTTTTTCCAGGGGTTCCTCGAGGGCGAGCAGGGCGCGGGCGGCGTTGGCATAGGCGCGGGCCTTGAAGGGATTTTCGCCTTTCAACTCCAGCAGGACGCTGATGTCCTGCAAAATCTCAGCCACCTGTTGCTTGTCCATAGGCTGTGGTTCAGGCAGGGGATGATGTGGCGGCGGGGTTGGGGCTGGATTGCTGGCGTTTCCAGACGTAACGCGCCAGGATGGCCCGCAAGGCGGCGGCCAGGGGGATGGCCAGCAACCCGCCGATGACGCCCCCCATGAGGGTGGTGCCGGCCAGGATGGCGACGATGACCACCACCGGATGGAGGCCGACGCGATCGCCGATGATTTTGGGCGAGATGTAGAGACTTTCGAAGGCCTGGGCGGCGGCAAAAATGGCCAGCAGGAGGGCGGGATGCCACCAGTCACCAAATTGGACCACGGCGATGATCAAGGCCAGGCCCACGCTGATGATGTAACCCAAGTAGGGGATGATGCCGAGGAGGGCCGCCAGCGCGCCCAGGAGGAGGGCATAATTCAGGCCCAGCGCCAGGTAACCGGCGGTGAGCATGGCCCCCATGCACAGCGCCACCAGGACCTGGCCGCGGAAAAAGGCGACCAGGCAGTCGTTGAAGGCCCGCAGCACATAGACTACTTCTTCCTTGATGCGGGATTCGGTCAGTGGGAGGTAGTCCTGCCAGCGTGCCACGATCTGGCTTTTTTCCAACAGGAAATAGAACAAGTACACGGGCACCAGCGCCAGACCGGCGAGGAATCCCAGCCAGCCGGCGGCCTTGGCCACCTGCTGGAGCAGCCAGGTGGTGACGGCAGGCAATGCTTCCTTCACGCGGCCCTCCAATTCCGCACTCCAAAGGGCCTGCAATTTTACGCCGGCGGCGGTGTTTTTGAGCAGTTCATCCAGGCGGAGCCGGAATTTTTCGATGGTGGCTGGGAGGGTGTCCACCAGATGCATGATTTCATAGATCAGTTGGGGGATCACCGTGGCCAGGAGAATGAGGACCAGCATGACGGCGAGGAAAAACACGAGCAAGATGGCGCGGGAGCGGGGAATCCTGAGCCGGTTTTGCAAGGCCGTGACCACAGGGTCCAGGAGACAGGCCAGAATGGCCGCCAGGGCCAGCGGGAGCAGGACGTTGGACAAGCTGCCCACCACCCCGGCGGCCTGGACGATGATGAAATACCAGACCATCAGCGCCAGGCCGCTGACCAGCGCAGTCAGGCTCCGCCAAAAGAGCCGTCCCGGACCAGACAGGGCGGTTTCCGGTGATTTCATTGGCTCCCCAATTTGCGGCTTTTTTCGGTGGCCGCGCGCACGGCATTGATGAACGCGGCGCGGACGGCGGCTTTCTCCAATTCGTGAAGGCCTTCGATGGTGGTGCCGCCGGGACTGGTCACCTGGTCCTTGAGGGCACCCGGGTGCTGTGCTGTCTCCATGACCATGCGGGCGGCGCCCAGGACGGTCTGGGCCGCCAGGCGGGTGGCGATGTCGCGGGGCAGCCCTGCCGCGACGCCTCCGTCACTCAGGGCTTCAATGACCAGATATACATAAGCCGGCCCGCTGCCGCTCAGGCCGGTGACCGCATCCAGCAAGTGTTCGGGGAGCTGACAGGCGAAGCCGAGGGCGGCCAGGAGGTTTTGCACCAGCTCCGCATCGGCTGGCGTGGCGTGTGGGCCCAAGGCATAGGCGCTGGCGGCGGCGCCCACGATTGCCGGGGTGTTCGGCATGACGCGCACCACCCGTGTTCCCGGCGGCAGGGCCTCCTGCAAGCGGGCGAGCGGGATGCCTGCGGCAATGGAAACCACCAGGTGATTGCGGCCCAAATGGGGGGAGATTTCCTGGAGCACCAGCGGCACCTGGGGGGGCTTCACCGCGATGAACAGGACATCGGCAAGCCGGGCCACGGCGGCATTGGTTTCCAGCGCCTGACCGCCGGCGTCGCGCACAAAGGCCGCCCGCGCGGCCGGCGAGACATCGCTGGCCGTGACGGCATCTGATTCGACCAGCCCTGCCCGCACAAAGCCGCGCGCCAGGGCGGTGGCCATTTTGCCGGCGCCGAGGAAACCCACTTTCAAGTTGGCGATCATGGGCCTTTTCTATCAATCGCGGGCCTGGTTGGAAAGCGCAAAGCCGGTCGTCTTAAATTGAATGACAACCGTTTGTGCGGCGTATAATCTACGTTGGGATGAGCATGACAGAAGGCAGTTTAGCCAAGTTTCTGCCGGCCGGGATGGCCGTGGCCGCGGCGCTGGCCCTGCTGCTATGGGCGTTTGGGCCGTCGGTGCCGGTCACCGCGCGCCTGCCGGGTCAGGATGGCACGGAGGCTGCGGCCAAGGCCGCCGCGTCCAAGTGGGAGGGGAAACTGCTGACAGGGCCGGGCCAGCCTGCGGACATACCCGGGGCGTGGCCCCGATTTCGTGGGCCGCAATGGGATAATATTTGCACTGATCCCACGCCGCTGGCCCGTTCCTGGCCGGAGAACGGGCCGCCGGTGCTGTGGAAGATTGACGTGGGGGAGGGTTTTGCCGCCGCCGCCATTTGGAACGGGCGCGTGTATGTCATGGATTACGATCGGGCCAGTGAATCTGACGCGCTGCGCTGCCTGTCGCTGGGCGATGGACGAGAAATCTGGCGTTACACCTATCCCAGCAAGACCAAGCGGGATCACGGCATGAGCCGCACCATACCGGCGGTTACGGAGAAATACGTGGTGGCGATTGGCCCCAAGTGCCAGGTGATCTGCGTGGATCCGCTGACTGGCGAGTTAAAGTGGCAGATGAATCTGCCGCGCGAGTTTGGCACCGAGGTGCCGCCGTGGTACGCCGGGCAATGTCCTTATGTGGAGAATGACAAGCTGATTCTGGGGACGGGGGGCAGTGCGCTGGTGGTGGCGGTGGACTGTCTGAGCGGCCAGATTGTGTGGCGCTCGCCCAACCCCAACCGGTGGCAGATGACGCATTCTTCGATTGCGCCGTTGACGTTCAAAGGCCGGCGGATGTTCGCCTACTGTGCCAGCGGGGGGGTGGCGCTGGTGGCGGATGGCACCGGCGAAATTCTGTGGGAAACGAATGCGTGGAAAATCACCATTGCCAACATTGCCATGCCGCTGGTGATTGGCGAAGATCGGCTGTTTTTCAGCGGCGGATATAACGCGGGCGCGATGATGGTTCAGTTGCGCGAGCAGGGGGGCCGGGTGGTGGGGGAAACGCTCTTTCGGCTGGAGGCCAAGACATTCGGGGCTGAGCAACACACGCCCATCCTGTACCGGGGGCATATTTTTGGGGTGCGTCCCGATGGGCAGCTTGTTTGTCTGGATCTCAATGGCAAAATAGTCTGGCAAAGCGGGGCGGCCAATCGCTTTGGCAAGGGGCCGTACCTGATTGCGCAGGATTTGATTTTCCTGCTGGATGACAATGGCACGCTGACCCTGGCCGAGGCGAGCACCACCGGTTACAAGCCGCTGGCGCGCGCGAAGGTTCTGGAAGGGCCGGATGCGTGGGGGCCGCTGGCGTTGGTGAATGGCCGACTCGTTTTGCGGGATCTTTATAAGATGGCCTGCCTGGATGTTCGGGCCAGATAACGGGCGGCAGGGAGGTTTTACGGTTGGGCTGAAGGGCCAAGCACCGGCCGTGGCTGCCGGAATCTGAACGTTCTTCCGTGGCGAAGAAGCAGGGTAAAGCTCGACAGGGAGCGTGTTTTTATTTAATCAGGAGGGTATGATACATAAACCCCATTGGAAAAGCCTGCTTGGTCTGGTGTTGGCCATGATGGCTGTGATCGCCGGCTCCGCAACGGCCGCAGCACTTCCTCAAATTAAAGTTAGTGAGAATCGCCGTTTTCTGGTGACGGCGGACGGGAGGCCGTTTTTTTACCTGGGCGATACTGCGTGGGAGTTGTTTCATCGCTTAACGCGCGAGGAGGCGGACCGGTATTTGGAAGATCGGGCGAAGAAGGGATTCAACGTCATTCAAGCGGTGGCGTTGGCGGAGCTGGATGGGTTGAACGCGCCGAATGCCTACGGTCACCGGCCGCTGTTGGAAAACGATCCAAACCGTCCGGATGTCAAGGACGGCCCCAACAATGATTATTGGGATCATGTGGATTACATCGTCAACAAGGCCAACAGCCTGGGGTTGTACATAGGATTTCTTCCGACGTGGGGCGATAAATGGAACAAGAAATGGGGGGTGGGCGGACTTCAGTTCACGCCTGAGACGGCGGCGGCCTACGGGGAATGGGTGGGCCGGCGGTACCGCAATCACGGCATCATTTGGATTCTCGGGGGGGATCGCCCGGTGGAGAACGACGATCACCGCGCCATTGTGCGGGCCATGGCGCGTGGGTTGCGGCAGGGGGATCAGGGGGCGCATTTGATAACCTTCCACCCTCCCGGTGGGGCGGGGTCGTCGCAATGGTTTCATCAGGAGGAATGGCTGGATTTCAACATGCGCCAGAACGGGCATGCGGTGGAATATACGGGGCGGTATGATCAAACCCTGGCCGATTACAACCGAACCCCGATCAAGCCGGTGATTGACGGGGAGCCGGTTTACGAAGATCACCCGATCAATTTCGCGGCGGACAAACAGGGGCACTCCACGGCGGCGGATGTCCGGCGTCCGTTTTACTGGGATGTTTTCTCCGGCGCGTGTGGGCACACCTACGGGCATCATTCAGTGTGGCAGATGTGGGCCACCAACCGCCAGCCGATCAACAATCCCCTGATGCCCTGGAGCGAGGCGATTCAGCAGCCCGGCGCCGGGCAGATGCAACACGGCAAAAACCTGATACTTTCGCGTCCCTATTTGACGCGGATACCGGACAATGACGTTATTGTCACAGACCGGGTGCCCACTTCGGTGCCGGGGGCCGGGCGGTATCGTTTTGTGGCCACGCGGGACAGCGGGGGTTCCTACGCCATGGTGTATGCCCCGCTGGGGCGCGCCTTCAAGGTGCGGATGAGCAAAATTAGTGGTTCCACGGTGCGGGCCTGGTGGTTCAATCCGCGGACGGGCGCCGCGCAACGCATTGGCGAATTTCCCAACACCGGCGAGCGCACTTTTACCCCGCCCGATGTGGGCGAGGTGCTGGACTGGGTGCTGGTGCTGGACGATGCCGCAAAGAATTATACGCCGCCGGGGCAGGTTCAATAAGGTAGAGGGCTGATGCAATCTGTGGTTGAGGTTTTCGGGTTTGTGGCGGCGCGGAAGGGGGTGGTCCGGCGGATGGTGGGAGCTGGGTTGCCGGCTTTTCTCCTGCTGCTGGGTTTGTTGGCGAGTCAGGAGGCGGCCGGCGCCTCGCGGCAGACGCTTTACCAACGGGCCGTGGAGGCCAGCGTGGAAGTGCTGCTTGATGGGCGGCATAATGGCAGTGGATTTTTTGTGAATGCGACGGGGACGGTGGTGACTGCCGCCCATTTGTTCACCCGCTCCAACGCCACGGTGGAGGTCCTTTCGCCCAGGTTGGGACGTTTGGGCTGCGTGCTGGTGGCGCGGGACGTGGGGCACGATGTGGCCCTGTTGCAGACGGTGCCGCCGTTGCGTCAGGCTCCTTATTTGCCGCTGGCCGCGCGCCGCCCCGTGGTGGGGGAGGAATTGATGCAACTCGGGGCGCCCATCTTTCGGCAGGGGTTATGGCAGCCGGGCACGGTGGCGAAGGACCAACCGGGTTTTGAGTTTTATGGCCCGCGGCTGGGCTATGTGGAAGTGATTTATCTGGCGGCGATGATGCAAGGCGGCACTTCCGGGGGGCCGTGGCTGGATGCACGTGGGCGGGTGGTGGGGGTGCAATCTGGTTCGCTGTCCCTGGAAAACCGGCCGATGGGCATGGCGTATTTGTCGTCGGTGGAGGCGGTGCAAGCCCTGCTTAAGACCCGGCGAGACGCGGCCACGCCGGATGCCGGATTGGGGGTGGATCAGCCGTGGGAGATGGATCCCGGCTACCTGAAACAACTTCCGCCGCAAAGCACCGGCCTGGTGGTCAGTGTTTTGCGCACCAACGGCCCCGCGGCCCGCGCCGGGGTGCAGGTGCGGGATTACCTGCTGGCGGTGGATGAACGCCCCTTGTTCCGCATTCCTGATTTGTTGCGCTACTTGAGAAGCCGGGAGCCCGGACAGACGCTCTCGCTGCGGGCGTGGCGGCCATCGAATCAGACCACCCAGAACTTTGTTTTGACCCTGGAATGCGCGGAAACGGTGGTGTGGCAAAGGCCCTAGGGTTTTGGGAGGTCCGGAAGGCCGCGGGTTAGTTGCCAAAAAGTCACACAAATGCCTTCGATTCGTCATGGACGGGTCATTATATTAAACTGGCTATGACGAAGAACCTCCACACCCCTGCGGCCCCGGTCTCTGAGAGGTGCGCCCAGCAGCAACTGGCGTTGGGCTGGCAGCGCATTCTTGTGCCGGTGGATTTCACGCCGGCCTCGGTGGATGCGCTGAAATACGCGGCGCGGGTGGCCGCGGAATCTGGCGCGAGTCTGGTGGTGTTGCATGTGGTGGATTGCGTGCGGGGGGTGGATGATCGCAATTTATTTTATGGTTTGGATGAGGTGGGGGAGATGGCTTCGCGGCGCCTGGCGCACCTGGCCGGGTTGATGGTTCCCTCGCACGTGCCGGTGCGGGTCCTTGTCCAGCGGGGCAAGCCTGCGCGGGAGATTATTACTGCCGCTGAATCGCTGGATTGCCAGGCGATCATCCTCAGTCCGCATAAGCGCAGTTGGCTGGCGCGGCTCTGGGATGCGGGGGTGACCCACCATGTCACCCAACGGGCGCCGTGCCACGTTTTGGTTTACCAGAGTCCCAACGCGGGCAAAACGGAGCCCAGTTATTGGGACTTGCTGGCGGATCAATTGGTGGAGGCACGCCCGGAAAGCAAAGTTGCGGGGTAACGCGAGCGGCTGATTGAGGAGCTGCGCGGGCGCGGGGGAGGGGAGGTGCTCAGGTTTCGCCGGCCAGTTTGCGGTACAGGGTGGCGAGGCTGATGCCGAGGATTTCCGCGGCCTTTTCCTTGTCGCCATTCACCTGGGCGAGGACGCGATTGAGGTAAGCCAGCTCCTGATCCCGCAGAAAGTTTTTGAGTGGCACAATGGGGCGGTCGGCCGGGATTTCCGGGCTTTTGAGGGTGGGCGCGACGCCGACGGGGGAGGGCGGGAACAGCTCCGGGGCATTGGTGGCCGGCTCGGGGAGGCGGGCCACTTCGCCTTTGTCCTGTTCGGCCAGTTGGGGTGGGGCCAGGTGGGAGGGCAAATCGCTGACGTGAATCACCTCGGTTTCGCTGAGGGCGCAGGCGCGCTGGATGGCGTTTTCCAGTTCGCGCACATTGCCGGGCCAGGAATGGTTGATGAGGGCATCCATGGCCTGGCGGGTGAGCTGGAATGGTTTGCCTGAGCGGGCGTGGACTTTGTTGGCCAGGAAATGGGCCACCAGGAGGGGGATGTCCTCGCGGCGTTCCCGCAGCGGGGGCAGGACAATGGGGATGACATTGAGGCGGTAGTATAAATCCTCGCGGAAGGTGTTTTCCTTGATGCGTTTTTCCAGCGGCTCGTTGGTGGCGGCGACGACGCGGACGTTGACGTAGATGGGGGTGTTATCGCCCACGCGGCGGACTTCGCGGTCTTGCAGGACGCGCAGGAGGCGGCTTTGGAGCACGGCAGACATGGAGCCGATTTCGTCGAGCAGAATCGTGCCGCCGTCGGCTTCTTGAAACAGTCCCTTCTTGTCAGCGATGGCGCCGGTGAAGGCGCCCTTGCGATGGCCAAACAGTTCGGACTCAAGCAGGTGCTCGGGGAGGGCGCTGCAATTGATGGGGACGAAGGGGGCGAAGCGGCGCTTGCTGTTGTAGTGCAAGGCGCGGGCCACCAGCTCTTTGCCGGTGCCGCTTTCGCCCAGGACCAGGACGGTGCTGTCGGAATCGGCGACGCGCTCGATGGTTTTGAAGACCGCCTTCATGGCGGCGGAGGCGCCGATGATCTGGTTGAACTGGATGGCGCGCTTGAGCTGCTTGCGCAGGTAAACATTTTCGCTGATGGCATCGTTGTAGGACAAGGCCCGCTGGACGGTGAGGCGCAGCTCCTCCAGCTCAAAGGGCTTGCGGAGGTAGTCGTAGGCGCCCTTTTTCATGGCGTCCACGGCTGTTTCAATGCTGCCGAAGCCGGTGATGACAATGACGGTGGCCGGGGGGTTGAGGGCGCGGGCCTTTTCCAGGATTTCCAGGCCATGGGCGCGGGTGCGGTCGAGATAGAGGTCGGTGATGACCAGCTCGGGGTTGTGCTCCTCCAGTCCTTCCATGGCGGCGGCGCCGTTGGTGTAGGGAAACACCTCGTGCCCTTCCGAGCGCAGGAGCTCGGAGACCATCTGCACCATGGTTATCTCATCATCTACCAGTAAAACCTTTGCCATGTCGTTACTCCACCCCTGCGTCCGAAGTTGTCCCCGCCCGGCGGGGAGCCTCCTGGCGGACCACCATCTGCGCGCCGCCTTGCAGGGCGAGGGAGGGCGGCTTTACTGCCCGCGGCTTACCGCGGCGGGTTGATAATGTCGCTCATCTTGAAGATGGGCAGGAACATGCAGATGGCAATGCCGCCCACCGTTACCCCCAGGAACACGATCAAGAGGGGCTCGATCAGCGAGGTCAAGCCCGAGAGCGTGTTTTCCACTTCCTCATCCAAAAAGTTGGCGATGCGCTCCAGCATGCTGTCCACCTTGCCGGTCTGCTCGCCGGCGGTCATCATGCGAATGATCATCGAAGGGAACAAATCCGGGCGTTTGGCGAAGGCGGAGGACATGCTTTCGCCTTTTTCAATGTCGGCGGCGGCGGTGCGGATGGCCTTTTCCATGCCGACATGGCCGACGGTGTTGGCGACGATGTTGAGGACTTCCAAAATGGGGACGCCGCTGCGGATCAGGGAGGCGAGCGTCCGGGTGAAACGGCTCAGGCAGATTTTGTGGCCAATCACCCCGAAGATGGGCAGGCGGATGCGGATGCGGTCCCAGAACTCGCGTCCCGGCTTGGTTTTGATGTAGGCGAGCCAGCCCCAGACCATGGCAATGACGACGCCCAGCAGAGTCAGGCCAAAGGGTCCGCGCAGTTTATGGCTCAGGTCGATAAGAAATTGGGTGGGGCCGGGGAGTTTGGCACCGAAGCCGGCGTAAATTTCGCCGAAGACGGGCACCACCTTGACCAGGAGGAAGATGGTGATGCCGATGGCGATGGTGGTGACGGCCGCGGGATACATCATGGCCGATTTGACTTTTTTGCGCAGGCGGGCGGTGTTTTCGAGATAGGTGGCCGTGCGGCCGAGGATTTCGGCGAGCAGACCGCCGCGCTCGCCGGCGCCCACCATGCAGACGTAGAGCCGGTTGAAGACCTTGGGATGCTTGGCGAGGGCCTCGGAAAAGCTGTCGCCCGCCTCCACGCGCGCGGTGACGTCCTTGATGACGTCGCGCATGAGCTTGTTCTGGGTTTGCTCGGCCAGGGCCTGGAGGGACTGGACGATGGCGAGGCCGGCATCAATCATGGTGGCCAACTGGCGGGTGAAGACCACGAGGTCCTGCAAACTCACGCTGCCGCCGGCGGCCTTGCCTTTTTTGACCGCCTTTTCCTGGATGTCCACCACCAACAGATTCCGGTTCAACAGGGCCGCCACCGCTGCTTCCTTGGTTGAGGCGTCCACGGTGCCCCTGGTTTCCTTTTGTGTCGCCGGATCCCGCGCAACGTAGGTGAATGCTGGCATAATGAGTTTGTTACGCACTAATACATAACTTAAGGCTGAACGCTTGGCAAGCCTTCCTTTGCAAAACTGAGAAGCACCCGCGGGAGGGCCTGGGTGATCTGGCATGAGCCTGTGCGCGTGGCGGGGTGGGGGACATCTGCAGACATTCCCAATTTTGTCCGGGCCAGCCGGAGCTGGCATGATGGCGGGGTGATGCATCAGCAGACTTTTGATTTTCGGCAGCGGCGGCAGACGGGGTATCGCCCGCCTCTGCGTGCACCGAGTCCGCTGCCGGTGTTGCCTCCGCTCAACCCCGTATCCGAGGCTTTCGAGCGGGCCCGGCAGGCGCGTCAAGCTCCGGCCGTGAGTGTGACTGCACCTGTTGCTCCCGCTCGAGCGCCTCAGAAATGCACGCGGGTGGCGCCCCAGGCCAAAATCAAGCCGGCGCAGGCGGCGGTGCCGGTGGAGTCAAAGGCGCGGGAAATTAAAGGCCCCATCGTGCATCTTAATCCCTACGCGGTGCACCAGCCGGGCCGCTGCCGCATGTGTGGTTCCCGGGCCATTCCGGGGGAAGATTATTGTTATGCGTGCATTGGCGACTGACGGCCGGGTGTCGTGGGTTGCAGGTATCATGCAATCCCGCGTCTTCAGCCATGCCCCCATGTTCCGCGGATGGGGCAATTTGAAGGCAGCATGAGGTTTATGTTTTGCCTTGAGCTGATGGTCAATTTAACATACCGAGCATCAATCTATGGCAACCCAAACTCCATTCACTTCACGCACGGCGCTGATTGCGGTGACTGGCATGTCGCCGGCGATTGTAACGGAAACCGTGTGGGCGCTGGCGCAAGAACAGCCTCCCATCATCCCGGACGAGGTGTATGTGCTGACCACGCAGCGTGGGGCGGCGGACTTGCAGCGCGAGCTGCTCAGCCCACGGCCGGATATGGGCAACCAAACTGTGTGGCAGGCACTGCGCCTGGCCATTCTTGGCCCACAGGCCGTGGCGGATGGCCGGCTTACGTTGCACGATCCGATTCTCCTGGCGGCCGCGAACACTGCCGCGGGGGTGAGACGTCCGTTGGAGGACATCCGCACGCCGGAAGACAACGCCGCCGCCGCGGAGGTGATTCTCGACGAAATCCGGCGTCTCACCGCGCAAGAGGATTTGCGGTTGATTGCTTCGCTGGCGGGGGGGCGCAAAACGATGAGCGCATTGCTGGCGTGTGCCATGTCGCTGCTGGGGCGCAGGGAGGATCGGTTGACGCATGTGCTGGTGAATGAACCGTTTGATCAGCCGGCGCTCCAGCCGCGCTTTTATTTTCCCACGACGCCGCCCACCCGCCATGAGCTTCAAACTCCGCAAGGCGTCAAGAATTTCAGCAGTGGCGAGGCGGTTTTGCAACTGGCTGATGTGCCGTTTGTGCCGTTGCGCTATCTTTTGCGGGATCAACTGGAGAGTTTTCCCGGCCGTTTCATGGATTTGGTGCGATTGGCGGCGCAGCTTGTGAGTGATGCCGCCGAGCCGGTGGTTTTGGACTATGATTACAAATCCTACACGGCGATTTTTGACGGTGTGGCGGTGGAGTTGAGCGGCCGCGACATTCCCTTCTTTGAATTTCTTTACGAACGCGTCAAACGGAAGGAGCCGCCGTTTGCCTACCATGAGGACGCGGAGAAGCCATTTGCGGAATTTCTTCATCATTGGGCCCCCCTACACCTTAATGTAAATTTAAGCCATGGCGGCGGGCTTGATTGGGCTAAAAATCCCCCCGATAAAGATGACTTTCGCAAGCGCCTTAACTCCATTAGAAATCGCTTGAACAAAGCCGGTATTTCCTACCTGGTACAGCGCCTTTTTCCGCCTCACGGCCCTCTTGGCATCCCTCTGGGGGCAGTTTCAATTGTGGACGAACCTTTATTCCGAACTAAGGCCGCAGAAAAAAAGACGAGGAAACCTCGCAAAAAGGGGGGCTAATGACCCGAGTCGCAAAATGCCGAGTGGTTTGGCTGTGGAGGTACAAGAGGGATGACGAGGGGGGGGAATGACATAGACGAATACAGACGGGGGCAGGCGGCGAGTGGCCGGCGGGGTGGGAGGCGCCGGGGGCCAAGAGTCAACGTTCGCGGACATTCAAAAATTGGCGACGGTTCAAGGATTTATGCAAAGTGGAACTGTGGATGGAGCGGGGATGGAGAGAGAAGTGAATGAGTGAGACGAGCCATGCCGACAGCCTACATCACCACACCGAGGACCGTGGTCAAACTGGCACGGGAGCGATTGGAAGTGTGCACGCGCAATGGGGAGAAGGGCGCGACGATGGTGGTTTTGCGCGAGATACCGATCCGTGATTTGGAGCGGGTGCTGCTGCTGGAATCGGTGAGCATCACGGCGACGGCGTTGACGGAGCTGTTGCGGCGGGAGATTCCGGTGGGGTATTTGGGATGGAATGGTGAATACCTGGGAGGATTCACGCCGCCGGTGCGGGCGCACGGGCTGGCGCGGCTGCGGCAGTACCAGCGGGCGACGGATCCGGGTTTTGCGCTGGAGCTGGCGCGCAAGATTGTGACGGCCAAATTGTACAATCAGCGGCGGGTGTTGCAGCGGATTGCCGCGGCGCGCAAGGGCGAGGGGGAGGAAGCGCTGCCGGAGCCGGCCGCGGAGCTGGGGGCGGAGATGGTGGCGGCGCTGGAGTGGCTGCATGGTCTGTTTGAGGACATCAAGAAGGCGGGCACGCTGGAGGAGCTGCGCGGGTACGAGGGGGTGAGCACGGCGCGGTATTTGCAGATGTGGGCGCGGCTGCTGCCGGCGGAGTTTCCCTTTGAGCGGCGCTCGACGCGGCCGCCGCACAATGCGGTGAATGCGTGCATCAGTTTTGGGGCGACGCTGCTGTATCAGGAGATGGTGGCGTTTTTGCATGCGCACGGGCTGGATCCGGCGCTGGGCATGCTGCATCAGACGGAGGAGGGGCGGTGGTCGCTGGCGCTGGATTTGATGGAGCCGTTTCGGCCGGCGGTGGTGGAGGCGTTGACGCTGGATTTGTTCACGCATCAGATGCTGAAGGCGGAGCATTTTGAGCCGAAGAACGGGGGGGTGTATCTGGCGGAAGAGGGCCGGCGCAAATTTTTGCTGCAATACGAGCGGCGGATGGAGCGGCAGTTTTTGAGCGAGTGCGCGGGGCATCGCACCACGCTGCGGCAACTGTTGGAGCAACAGGCGGTCCTGTACAAAGCGGCGCTGGAGGAGCCGGAAAAATTTGAGCCGTTCATCATGAACTAACCGGCAGGCGGTATGGAAGGGTGGTGGTATGACGCATTTCCGCAAGTGCCCTACGCGAGCAATCCGCCGGGGGAGGGAGAAATGTTGACGGTGGTGGCGTATGACATAGCGAATCCCAAACGCCTGGCGCGGGTGGCGCGGGTGTGCGAGGATTACGGCGTGCGGGTGCAGTACAGCGTGTTTGAGTGCCGTCTGGACGAGGACGAGTTCACCGATTTCTGGCTGCGGCTGCTGGAGGAGATTGACGAGGAGGAGGACCGGCTGGTGGCGTACAAGATTGATGCGCGGTGCGCCAAGGAGACTTTGACGGCCGGGAGGATGCAGTGCACGGAGCGGTGCGTGTGTTACCTGGTGTGAAGCGGGGGGGCGCCCGGGGGCGGCCGGTCCATTGGAGTGGACATTTTCCGTAACCGCCCGTTATGCTTGGGCGTCCAAAGGGCTATGCAAAGACATGACGTTCAGGCGGGGCTGGTGGCGCTGGCCGTGGCGGTGCCGCTGGCGGTGCAGGCGCAGGTGCGGATTGATGTGGAGCACCTGGAGGCGGGGCAGGCGACGCGGCAGTTTCGTTTCCAGCAAGTTCCGCCGCCGGCCCGCAATGATGCGGGGGCCGGGGCGAAGATGGAGGTGGTGAGCGGGCGGGTGGATCCGAATTCCGGGGGCGTGGCGTGTTTGAACGATGGCCGGTTGCCGTCGGATGAAGACGTGCCTGGGGCCAACTTTTTCTTTGCGGCGGGCACGGACGGGGGTCGGTTGTTGGTGGACTTGACGCGGCCGGTGCGGCTGCAGGCGTTGTGCACTTATTCGTGGCATCCGGAGTGGCGCGGGCCGCAGGTTTATGAGGTGTATGTGAGCGACGGGGCGTCGGCGGGTTTTCAGGCGCGGCCGGCCCGCGGCGTTGATCCCACGCAGGTGGGGTGGCGGTTGTTGGCGCGGGTGGATACGCGGCCGCGCCAGGGCCAGCCGGGGGGGCAGCATGCGGTGCGGATTGCGGCGGTGGAGGGGGATTTGGGGACATACCGTTATCTGTTGTGGGAGGTGGCGCGGACGGAGGATCGGGACGCATTTGGCAACACGTTTTTCAGCGAGCTGGATGTATGGGATGCGGAGGCGCCGGCGCCGGAGCCTTGTCCGGTGCCCACGGGCGGGTTGCGGGAGATTGTGATTGCCGGGGGACGCTATCGGGCGACGGTGGACACTTCGGCGTCGCCGGAGTTTGAGGAGTGGGTGGAGCAAAAGGTGGCGCCGATGATTGAGACGTGGTATCCGCGGCTGGTGGAGATGCTGCCATCGCAGGGTTTTGAGGCGCCGGCGCGTTTTTCCATTGTGTTTGATCCGGCGATGCAGGGGGTGGCGGCCACGGGGGGCACGCGGATTCGGTGCGCTTCGGGGTGGTTCAGGCAAAACCTGAAGGGGGAGGCTTTGGGGGCGTTGTTTCATGAGATGGTGCATGTGGTGCAACAGTATGGCCGCGCCCCACGCCAGCCGGGGGCAACCCGTGCGCCGGGCTGGTTGACGGAGGGCATCACGGATTACCTGCGGTTTTTTATTTTTGAACCGGAGACCAAGGGGGCGGAGATCACGGCGCGCAACCTGGCGCGGGCGCGGTATGACGGGAGCTACCGGATCACAGCAAATTTTCTCAACTGGGTGAGCAGTCAGCATGGCAAGGACTTTGTGCCCAAGCTGAATGCCATCATCCGGGAGGGGCGTTACAGCGAGCAGACGTGGAAAGATTTGACGGGGAAAGGCGTGGAGGAGCTGGGAGAGCTGTGGCGCAAGGATTTGGAGAAACGGCTGGGGGTTACGGCGGGGCCGTAGGGTGAGAGGGGGAGGGGTTTGCGTGGTCAAATTTTGGCAAGAGCTTGCCAAAAAATATATGTTTCTTTCGCTGGACGGAATCGTCTCCCGCACGTAACTTAAGTCCGTTATCGCCGCCACAAGAACATACGCCCGACAGGCTCAGGCCGTGAAAGGCTCAAGGCCCGGTCTTTGTGGTTTCGCGGCATGGGGGAGGTTGTCTCTCCGGCCCGGGCGTGAACCCCACAACTCAAGGTATCCGGCTTATGGACCTCCATCACCCTCTCCTGGCCGATTTCCCGGAAATGCGGGAAATCATCCTCAAACTGCGTAGCGAATGTGGTCAATTCCGGAAGATGTACGAAGAGTACCACCGGATTGATGACCATATCTGCCGCATCGAGGAAGACCTGGAGAGGGCAAGTTTTGAGGAACTGGAGGAATTGAAGATGCGCCGGGTGCAGCTCAAGGACGCCCTGTATCACCAATGCTGGCAGGCGCGGCATCGTCCGGCCAGCGTGGCGGTGGCGGCTTGAGCGGCTGAGCGGACGCCGGGCGCGCTCCAACCTCCCTTAAGAGGAGAAGGCGGAGGGGGAAGTTTTGTCCCCAGGCGGGCAGGAAAAGGTGGTGCGAGTGAGTGGGGGAGGCTGCTGGCGGGTTTGGCGGGCATGGTTTTTGGGGTTGAACCGCCGGTCAGGCTGCTTGTTGTGCAGGGGGGTGAGGCGGGGAGAGAGGGGCAAGCGGCGGAGGCTGGGCTGACAAATCACTTGCCATGGGCGGGAAACCGTTTAGAAGAGTGCGGGTAAAGCAACACCAAAAAAACATTATGCAACGACGACATTTCCTCGCTACCGCTGGTTTGGCTGCGTTGGGCGCCTCAACTGCCCCCGCCTGGGCGGCGGCTGCGCCCTCGAAGCGGGATTATTACGAGCTGCGGCAATACCTGTTGGAGACGGACGCGCAGCGGACCTTGTTTGACGGTTACATGAAGGATGCATTCATTCCCGCGTGCAACCGGGCGGGGGTGCAACCGGTGGGGGTGTTTTTCCCGGAGAAGGCGGATCCCAAGCTGGCCTCGGCCTATGTGCTGATGCGGCATACGAGCGCGGAGTCCATATTCACGCTGACGCAGAAGCTGATCCAGGATCAGGAGCATTTGCAGAAGGGAGCGGACTTTTGGAATGCGCCGGCGTCCGCCCCGGCCTACAAGCGCATGGAGACCTGGCTGTTTCTGGCGTTTGCCGGGATGCCGCAGATTGAAACGCCGGCGAAGGGGCCGGAGCGGGTTTTCCAACTGCGCATTTATGAAAGCCCCAGCGTCAAGACGGGCCAGAAGAAGATTGAGATGTTTAATGATGCGGGGGAGATCAAGATTTTCCGCGAGGTGGGGCTGAATCCGGTGTTTTTTGGCGAGGCCATCGCGGGGGCGAAAATGCCCAATCTGACGTACATGCTGGGGTTCGAGAAAGCTGCGGACATGGCCGAGGCGTGGAAGCGGTTTGGGCCGCATCCCGAGTGGCAGAAGTTGCGGAAGATGCCCGAGTACGCGGACAAGGAAATTCTCTGCGGCATTACCAATATTGTGCTGAAGCCGGCGCCGTACTCACAGATTTGAGTTTGCGCCGAGCGGGCGCAGGGCGGCACGGGGAGAGGGGTCCCGCGGCTGTAGAGTGGGGCGGTGGAGGGCGGAGGGGTGTTTATTGGGTTTCGCCGGTGGTCAGCCGCATGAAGACCTCTTCGAGGCCGATTTCTTCCTCGCGGAGGCCAATCAGACGGGCGCCGCCGTGGACGAGGACTTCGGCAATGAAGCCGAAATCGGGTTGGTGGTCGGAGAGCAACACCCTGATCTGGCCTTCCTGAATGGTGGCTTCCTTGACGTCGGGGCATTGCAGGAGCAACTGGCGGGCGTGCTCGGGATCGCCGGCCACCTTGACCCAAACCACGCGGCTGCTGCTGAGGTGGGTGCGCACGCCTTCGATGTCGCCGGAATAGACCAGTTTGCCTTTTTCAATGATGGCCACGCGGTTGCAGAGACTTTGGAGCTCGCTGAGGATGTGGGAGGAGATGAGGATGGTTTTGCCCATTTTTTGCAGTTCCTGGAGGATGGCCATGACCTCAATGCGCGCGCGGGGGTCCAGGCCGCTGGCGGGTTCGTCCAGGAGCAGGACTTCGGGGTCATGAATGAGGACCCGTGCCAGGCCGAGGCGTTGCTGCATGCCACGGCTGAGGGCGCCAATGAGCACGCCTTTTTTGTCGCTCAGCCCCACGAGTTCCAGCACGTCGTTGACGGTTTTTTCCCGTTTGGCGGCGGGGATGAGGTAGCAGGCGGCGAAGAAATCGAGGTATTCGGTGACTTCCATGTCTTTGTACACGCCGAAGAAGTCGGGCATGTAGCCAATCAAGTGGCGGATGGCGTCGCCTTCGGCGACGATGTCGCGGCCGAGGATTTTGGCGGTGCCGCTGGTGGGGGTGAGGAAGGTGGCCAGGATGCGGAGGGTGGTGGTTTTGCCGGCGCCGTTGGAGCCGATGAAACCGAATAAATCGCCGCGCATGACGGTCATGTTCAGGTCATCCACGGCCACCAGGGAGCCGAAGTGGCGCGTCAGGTGAAGCGTTTGAACGGCGGGGAGAGGGGGAGCTTGGGCCATAAAAACGAGGTGTCAAGGGACTGGCTTTCCCCCTGCCGGTCCGGCCTGCGACACGGGGCGTGAGGTGGCCGGGGGATTTCCGGGGGGGGACAAGGGGTTGGCGGGCGGTGGAAGGACGAGGCGATAGACGGTATGTCGAAAACCCTTTTGAAATTCTTGCATCTGGGTGGGGAGTGGCGCTTTGGGGAGGTGGTCGGCCACCGCCGCGAATAACACCACGTTGCCGCGTTTAAGACAAAGGCCCAGATCAAACATGGGAGTGGAGAGGACTGCGCTCTGGTCGGTACGTCGTTCGAGGGTGCGCACCAGGGAGGCGGCCATGGTCCACTTCAGCCAATCCTCGGGTTGCATGGGTTGGGTGTCGGGATTCAGGTCAGCGGAGCGGTCAAGGGAGGCCGCGCTCCAGAGGGGGGCGAGGGTGTTGGTCAGGAAATGCAGGAAGCTGGTTTGATTGGTCAGAGGGATCACCGCGGTCTGTCCCGGGTTGAGGTCTGGCAGGCTGGCCACGCCGGCCTCGCTCAAGATCGTGACCAGGGCGAGGGGGCGGTCGAGGTGGTTGCGAACCTGGACTTTCAGCGGGCCGTGGTCGGAAACAAGGGTGGCGGTGATGGGGGCCTGGCGGAGGGGCTGATAGTATTCTTCCACATACATCTGGCTGGTCCAGACGGGTACGTCCACGGATCCCTTGAAGGAATCGCCCTGATGAACCACGTCAGACCGCTTTTGGGACCAAAGGCTGGGGCCACCGTAGAGCCGGTATTCATGGCGCAGGGAGGCCGCGGGGGCTGTGGAGGCGAGGGGATAGGAGAGATTGGCGGGGGCATAGGTGCCGATGAAGTTCCAGCCGCGAATCAAGGCTCCGCCCTGATCCCGGGGATGGATATCGGCAACGTGCATTTCATTCCACTCCCGCTGGCCGGCACGCAGTTTGTAGCCCACCCAGTAAATCAAAGCGGAAAACATCACCACGTAGGCGGGGAAGGTGATCCAGGTCAGCATGGGGCGCTTGAGTTTGCGGAGCAGGAAATAATCCACCGGGCCAATGACGGTGAGATAGCCGAGCAGCAGCACCATTATCCAGCCCAGGGGCAACTGGCGAATCTGGCGGCTGTCGGTGATCAAACCCATCAGGCCATCAATGAAGCCGCGGTAGAAATAATGCGAAGCTTGGGAGGGGGGTGGCTTTGTATCAAAGAAATGGGGCGGCAGTTCCAGGAGCTTGGCAAAGAAATAGCGGCGATGCTCCCAGGAGCGGAAAGGCTCCAGTTCGGGTGCGAAGAGCAAGACGGTGACCAGGCCGCGGCCGCGTTGGGTGGACACGATGAGGGGGCGTCCTTCGTGGGCGGCAAGGACGCGTCCCTCCACCACCTCGCCGGTGACGAGTGCGCCGGGCGGCGGCGTGGGGGAGTCTTCGCGGCGGGCCACCTGCTCGAAGCCCGGCTGCACGGCGAGGAGGTGACCGGCGGGAGAATAGATCCGTTGGTGGGAGGTGCGCGTCCAGTCCAGCAAAGCGGGGAGGAAGACGGTTTTTTCCATGCCTTCCGGCTGGACCGGCAAGAGGCGTGCCAGCCAGGGCACGGCTTTGGCTTCGGCAGGGGAATGCAGGCCGATCAACAAATGGCCGCCTTGTTGCACCCAGGCCAGGAGCGAGCGGACCTGGGCTTCGCGCAGCTCCAGGGCTTTTTCGGCGTTGAGGTAGAGGGCGGTTAGCCCTTCGAGGGCGAGGGGGTGGTCCGGAAAAAGCTCGGGCGTCAGGCGGGCGGTGAGGGGCTGGAAGCGGGAGAAATTCCGGTTGACCTCCGGTAAAAGCGGCATGCCCCCGACGCTTTTGGGCAATGTACCCAGGACCACCGTTTCATCTGAGACCAGAAGTTTGGGGCGGACATCCGGGCACTGTTCCAGGGTGCGGCCATCTTCATCCCGCAGGAAGACATCCCAGGTCTGGTTGTAGTAGGTGTCCACGAAAACGGGCACACAGAGCCGTTTGCGGGTGCCGGTGGGCAGTTCCAGCGGCACGCGGCGGATGGTGCCGCCCTGTTTTTGGGCAGGGTGGATTTCGAGCATGCCTTTGAGGGTGGGGCCTTCGTTGAGCATCTCGAAGGTCAGGGGGACCCAGGCGCCGGTCACAGCCACATTATCGTAGCCCACAAACACATCGAATTGTTTGAGTCTGGGGGAGGCAGCGAGGAGGGAGGGAATTAGCAGAGCGAATAGCAGGCCGCCCATCAAACACTGGAGGTGTCCCTTGACGAGCCTGAGCATCAAGTGGCTTGCCCTGATGAAAGAAACTCCTGCAGCCATGGCTACGCGCCCAGCAAAACACATTTCGGGGGCTGGTGCAATCCAGATTGTTGGCGGTCAACAGAGCACGCGGAGTTTTTGCGGGAAAAGGTGAAAGACGGCCGGCAGGATACCGGCCCATTCCCCGTCCAGCTCGAAGGGGATGCGCGCCCCGTTACAGGGGGTGAGGCGGAACTCTTGTGCCTGCCAGTGGAACGCGCCGCCCAGTCCGTTCCAATTTTCCAGCCACATATCTTTGGCGACTTGGGCGAGGGTGCGCCAGTCTGCGCGGGGGAAGAGGGTGGCGTCCAGGCGTCCGTCCTTCAAACTGGCGCAGGGGAAAAGAGGGAAAGGCCCGCCGTAGCGCCGGCCATTGCCGAGGAGGGCCAGCTCCACTTCCAACGATTGAGGGCCGGCTTGAACGCGCAGGCGCGGGCGCGGCTCGCGCATCGCCCGCAGGCCGGCCCAGACGTAGGCGAGGGGGCCGAGGAGTTTTTTCAAGCGTTGATTTAGCAGCTCCACGGCCCGTGCATCCAGGCCGGCGCCTGCCAGTTGCAGGAACAGCCGCTGTTGATGCCCGTCGGGGTGTTGAAACTCGGCCACGCCGACATCCACCTGGATTTCGCGGGCTTGCAGGAGGATTTCCCAGGCCTGTTCCAGGTGGAAAGGCAGGGCCAGCTCCCGGGCAAAGACATTGGCCGTGCCGGCGGGCAGGATGGCGAGGCGGACCTGCTCCAGGGCGCCCGGGAGTTCGGCCAGGCCGTTGACGATTTCATTGAGGGTGCCATCGCCGCCGGAGGCAATCAGGGTGTCGAAACCGGCGGCGGCGGCCTCCCGGGCGAGCTCGCGGGCGCCGCCTGGTTTGGTGGTGGGCATGAGACGGATGCCGCCGGCCAGCCGCCGCAAACGCTCTTGAAAACGGGGGGAACGTCCTCCCCGGGCGCGCGGGTTGAAGATCAGGCAGGCATGCATGGGGAGGGATGTGCCGTGGTGATGGCCCCGCTCAGCCCCAGGCTGGACGGCCTAGAATAGGGTATAAATAAATGGGGCAATGGCCGGACTGGAGCCGAGGACCAATAACAGGCCGAAGCCGAGCAGGAGAATCAGCAGGGGGATCATCCAGTATTTTTTGTTTTCGCGCAGCATCAGGAGGAATTCCCCCAGAAGGCTGAGTTCTTTTTCCTCGCCGGCCGCTTCGAATTCGTTGCGCTTCTCCTGGTTCATGGCGGTTAAAATTGTTTGAAGTAGCGGTGCGGCGGGGGCGGTGGGCCGGCGTCGTGCCAGTAGGTGGGGCATTGCCGGTCAAAAGACTTGCGGAAAGCGGAATGGCCCAGGCGGCGGAGGAGGCCGATGGGGGTGATGATGAGATAATACATGGCGGCGAGCATCAGGTTACTGATGACCAAGCCGAGGCAACAGGCCAGACCGAACCACAAGAGGTAAAAGGGCCGTGCGATTTGGGGGAGCAGGTATAACAGCAGCCCGGCTGTTGCGCCGATGCCGGCCACCCAGAGGGCGGTGGGGAGGTGGGCATCCCAGCGGCCGCGGGCGATCCAGCCGAGCAACCAGATCACGACGGCCAGACAGGGGAAGCCGATCATCCAGCTCCGGGCAAATTGCCGGCGCTGGGCCAGGTCCGGCTGCCAGTTGACTTCGTGAAACGGGTTGACCATGGGCTTAATTTAGCGCGCGGGGCGGGTTAATCCAGCTTAAACGTGTCCACGTACTTTTTGCGCTCCGCGGCATCGGTGGCGGGTTGTTCGGTTTTGTAGAGGACGCAATTTTCCAGGACGAGGACGTCCATGTCGGTGGCCATGAAACAGCGGTAGGCATCCTGGGGGGTGCAGACGATGGGCTCGCCGCGGATGTTGAAGCTGGTATTGATGATGACGCCGCAGCCGGTGCGCCGTTTGAACTCGCGCATGAGGCGGTAAAAGCGCCCATGCCGTTCTTCGTCCACGGTCTGGATGCGGGCGGACATGTCCACGTGGGTGATGGCGGGGAGGGAAGAGCGTTTGACGTTGACCCGCTTGCGGAGGTCCGGGTCTTTCATGAGCTGCTGCTGTTCCGGGGTGAGGGGGCAGCGGAGCTCCGGTCTGACATCTGCCACGAGGAGCATGTAGGGGGACTCGCGGTCCAGCTCAAAGTATTGGGCCACATCCTCGAGCAGGACGCAGGGCGCAAAGGGCCGGAATGATTCGCGATATTTGATGCGCAAGTTCATGACGCTCTGCATGTGTTCATTGCGGGCGTCGCCAATGATGCTGCGGCTGCCCAAGGCCCGGGGGCCGAATTCCATGCGGCCATGAAACCATCCCACCACTTTCTGCTCCAGCATGGCGTCCACCACCTTGTCGAGGAGGGCGGATTCCTCTTCGAAGTAATGGTAACGCACGCCTTTGCCGTCGAGGAATTGGCGGATGGCGGTGTTGGAGAAGCGAGGGCCGAGGAGGGAGCCGCGGAGGCTGTCGCGGCCGTTGGGGCGGCGTTCGTGGCCCAGGAGCTGATAATGGACAAACAAGGCGGCCCCTAGGGCGCCGCCGGCGTCGCCGGCGGCGGGGGTGATGAAGAGGTCGTCAAAGATGCCAGCGCGCAGCAGTTTGCCGTTGGCCACACAGTTCAGGGCCACGCCGCCCGCCAGGCAGAGATAGCGGCAGCCGGTCAGTTTTTTGGCGGTGCGCGCCATGCGCAGCACGGCTTCCTCGGTGACCTTTTGGATGCTGGCGGCGAGGTCCATTTCGCGCTGGCGAATGGGCGACTCGGGCGCGCGTGGTGGGCCGCCGAACAGGCGGGCGAAAGCCTCGTTGGTCATTGTAAGCCCCTGGCAATAATTGAAATACTCCATGTTCATGGCCAGCGAGCCATCTTCCTTCAAGTCCACCAGCTTGTCCAAGATGAGGTCCACGTATTTGGGTTCGCCGTAGGGGGCCAGCCCCATGAGTTTGTATTCGCCCGAGTTGACCTTGAAGCCGGTGAAATAGGTGAAGGCGCTGTAGAGCAAACCCAGGGAGTGGGGGAAACGCAGGGTTTTGAGGAGCTGAAGGTGGTTGCCGCGTCCGATGCCGATGCTGGCGGTATCCCATTCGCCGACGCCGTCCATGGTGAGGATGGCGGCCTCCTCGAAGGGGGAAGGGAAGAAGCAACTGGCGGCATGGCTTTCATGGTGGACGGTGAAGACGATGCGTTTGCGGTAGCGATTTTCCAGTGCGCGGCGGATTTCCCGGGGCAGATGCAGCTTGGTTTTAAGCCACAGGGGCATGGCCATCATGAAGGAGCGCAGGCCGGCGGGGGCAAAGGCGAGGTAGGTTTCGAGCAGGCGGTCAAATTTGAGGAGCGGTTTGTCATAGAAGACCACGTAATCGAGGTCTTCGGGGGTCAGGTTGGCCTCTTGCAGGCAGTAGTCAATGGCGTGCTTGGGGAAATTGAAGTCATGCTTGATGCGGGTGAAGCGCTCCTCCTGCGCTGCCGCCACAATTTCACCATTCACCACCAGCGCGGCAGCGCTGTCATGGTAGAAGGCGGAAATGCCTAAAATCTTCTTGCTCATGCCTGCTTGGGCACCAGCCGGCCGCCGGCCAGCGCGGGCGGATTATTCCCGGAATTGGGGCGATACTGCAATGCCGAACTGAGGGACACAGGCTGGGGCGGTTGATTTAGGCGGGAAGCTGCCAGCGTGCCTGTCGCAACACGGCCCGGGACGAGCCGGCCATGAGTTCGTACCAAACTGTCAGGAGGGTGCCGTTGGGCAGTTCCACGGTGCTGGGGTAGCCCAAATCGGCATGGTGGCCATCCGCCGAAATGGTCAGGGGTGCGGACCAGGTTTTGCCTGCATCTTCGCTGAGTCGCGCCTGGTTGCCAAAGGGTGCGCGGCGGTATCCGTAGGTCATCAGCAAGCGGCCGTCCCGCAGGCGCAACAGATGGGAGGGGAGGCCCCAGACCCCGATGGGGTGGGGCACGGACCAGGTGGTTCCGCCGTCGGCGGATTCTGTTTGCAAGATTTCCATCTGGTTTTGGGGGTTATGATTGCGGATGTGAACGATGATGCGGCCCGGGGCGGCTTCCACGCCGTGCAGTTCGTGATACTGCCGGTAATCATCGCCCGGCCGGGCCGGAATTTCGGCCAGCCATTCCCAGCTCAGCCCGTCATCGGTGGAACGGCACACGCCCACGCGTTGTTTGTCCGTCCACAGCTTTTTGCCGGCGTACAACAAATGGCCATTGGACAGGACAAAGGGGCCGTGGGGGCTGTTCACCAAGGAGGGATAGACGGCGCTCCAGGTAACGCCGCCGTCTCCGGTGCGGATCATCCAATGGCCCAACAGGGTCATGCGCTGTCCCGCGGTAACCCGCTCATGGGCTGCCCGCCAGCGTTGGAGGCGTTCGGGAGGCCAGGCGCCCAGAGCGCCCGGGGGGCTGTTCAGGGCCTGGCGAAACGCCTCAGTATCGTAGGCCAGGGAGGTAAAGGTGGTGACCAGCATGGCGCCTTTGGGGGTTTCCAGCACGCCGGCATCACGGTCGTCAATCGGCGTGTCCAACAACACCTGCGGCCATCCCCAAGTTTGCCCATCATCCTTGGAAACCATTAGCTCCACCCGTCCAAAGGGGCACACATGCGCCTCGCGTCCGCCGGAGTACACCAGCCACAGATCTCCCCGCCGGCGGCGGGTGAGGGTGGGCCAGCCGTGATAAACCTCGGGCTGCATGCTGATGACCCTGGTTTCCAGGATGCGGGCGGTGGGGGGAGCTGGGGCTGATCTGGCGATCTGGCCCAAGCCCAACAGGCAGGATGCCGCCAGGGTACGCTGCAGGAACAGCCTGCGTGAAAGGCCGGGGAGGCCTGGAGGGTGCGGTTTCATTGCGGAAGGGTGATAACAGAATTTAGAGGCGGCATCAAGGCGCGGCTCCGGGCCGCTGCGGCATGCGTGAAGGCGGGGCGGGAGAGGTGAGGGCCGGTGTGGGCAAGGGAGGGGAGGCGCAGCGCCATTTGACATGGCAAGTTCCTATTATAAGATAAGCAAAAAATCACTTGAAGAAAATTTATGACTATCCGTCCGACACCGTCGCTTAGTGCCATTGAATCCGTGCTGCATGAAGAGCGCCTGTTTGCGCCCGCCAAGGAATTTTCCGCCGGCGCCCACATCAAGTCCCTGGCGCAATACAAGCGCATGTACCGGGAATCCATTACCCAGCCGGAGCGTTTTTGGGCCAAACAGGCGGAGAACGAGCTGGTCTGGTTCAAACGGTGGAAGCGGGTGCTGCAATGGAAGGAGCCGGTGGCGCGATGGTTTGACGGGGGCCAGTTGAACGTGTCGGTGAACTGCCTGGATCGTCATTTGGAGACGCATGTAGGCAACAAGGCGGCCATCATCTGGGAGGGGGAGCCGGATTCGGTGAGCAAACCGGGGGAGGAGCGGGTCCTGACCTACAAGCAGCTTCATCGGGAAGTGTGCCGGTTTGCCAACGTGTTGAAGCGCAACGGGGTCAAACGCGGTGACCGGGTGCTGATTTATTTGCCGATGGTGCCCGAGGCTGCCGTGGCCATGTTGGCGTGCGCGCGCATTGGGGCCATTCATTCAGTTGTATTCGGGGGTTTCAGCGCTCACGCGGTGGCGGATCGTGTTTGTGATTGTGGCGCCAAGGTGATCGTCACGGCGGATGGCGGCTACCGGCGGGGCACGATTGTGCAGCTTAAAAAGAACGTGGACGAGGCGTTAAAGATGACCGATGAGCGCGGCCGCCGGCTGGGGCGCACGGTGGAGAAGGTCATTGTGCTGCGGCGGGCGTACAACGAAATCCACATTGAGGAGGGGCGCGATGTGTGGTGGCACCGGGAGCTGGAGTATGTTTCGGCCGAGTGCCCGCCGGAAAAGATGAACAGTGAGGATCCGCTGTTCATACTTTATACCAGCGGCTCCACGGGCAAGCCGAAGGGCATTTTTCACACGACTGCCGGATATTTATTGGGGGCCAAACTCACCACCAAATATGTCTTTGATTTGCGGGATACGGACATTTTCTGGTGCACTGCTGATGTGGGGTGGGTGACCGGCCACAGTTATGTTGTTTATGGACCGCTGGCCAACGGGGCCACCACGGTCATGTATGAGGGGGCGCCCAACTGGCCCGAGCCGGATCGGTTTTGGCGGATCATTGAGAAATACGACGTGACCGTGTTTTACACGGCTCCCACCGCCATACGTGCGTTTATGAAGTGGGGTGAGGAATGGCCGCGGAAACATGACTTGAGCACGTTGCGATTGCTGGGGTCGGTGGGCGAGCCGATCAACCCCGAGGCCTGGATGTGGTATTATGAGGTCATTGGGGGCCGGCGTTGTCCGATTGTGGATACGTGGTGGCAGACGGAAACGGGCAGCATCATGATCACGCCGTTGCCCGGGGCCACGCCCACCAAACCGGGCAGCGCCACCCTGCCGTTTTTTGGGGTGGTGCCGGAGGTGGTGGATGACCAGGGGCGTCCGGTGCCGGCGAATGTGGGCGGCAAGCTGGTGATCAAGAAACCGTGGCCGAGCATGTTGCGGGGGCTGTGGGGGGATCCCAAGCGTTATCAGGAGGTGTATTGGAAGGAAGTGCCCCACGCCTATTTCACGGGGGATGGCTGCCGCCGCGACGAGGACGGGTATTTCTGGATTGTGGGCCGCATTGATGATGTGCTGAATGTGGCCGGGCACCGGATTGGCACGGCGGAGGTGGAGAGCGCGCTGGTGAGCCATCCGCACGTGGCGGAGGCGGCGGTGGTGGGGCGGCCTGACGAATTGAAAGGACAGGCGTTGGTGGCTTTTGTGACGCTCAAGAGTGGCGTCAGACCGACGCGTGACCTGCGGGAGGAATTGCGCCAGCACGTGACCAAGGAAATTGGCGCGATTGCCCGGCCGGATGAGGTGCGGTTTGCCGAGGCCCTGCCGAAGACGCGCTCGGGCAAGATCATGCGGCGGCTGCTCAAGAGCATCGCGGCGGGGACGGAGATCAACGGGGATACCACGACGCTGGAAGACTTCAGCGTGCTCACCCGCCTGAGCCAGGCGGAGGAGGAATAGGCCGGTGGGCCGGGCTGGGTTGTGATGGCCGTGCCCGCGCCGATGGAGGGTATCAACCCGCCTGGGTGCGGTAGGGATAATCCAGCAAGCGATTGGCCTCCGGATGGCGGGGGAAGAGTTCTTTCTGCGCGTCCCAATCCAAGAGGGAGCGGGTTTTCCAGGCGATGTTGCCGATCAACGTGGCGGTGGTGCTGCGATGGCCGGTTGCAATGTCACAGTGGGGCCGCTGGCGGGTTTTGATGCAATCGAGGAAATTGCGCGCATGAAAGGTGGTGTCGGCGCTGTTCATCTGCGCTTTGACATTGACCGCCTCGATGTGGGGTTTTTCGCCGGTGCGCCAGCCGGCATCTTCGCGGCGGGTGAGGGGGCTGCGAGCGGGGAAGGGGTTGGGGGTGATCAGCTCGGGGACGATTTCATAGCCACGGCTGTATAAATAAAACGTGCCCCGGGTGCCGCGGATTTCCAGCTCGGCGTTGGGGCGGGCGCAAGCGGGGGCCGCATTGGCGTTGATTTGGGTGAAAGTGATGAGGATACCGCCCGGGTACTCCCACATCACTTCCAGGGTATCCGGGATTTCCCGGTTGTCTTCGAGGGCGTATTTGCCGCCCATGGCGGCCACGGCGAGGGGCGTGTCCACGCCCAGCGCCATGTGGAAGAAATCCATATAATGCACGCCAAAGTTGGTGAGCTGCCCGCCGGAGTAGTCGAAGAACCAGCGGAAGCGGTAGAAAGTCCGGTTTTTGTTGTAGGGTCGGGCGGGCGCGGGCCCCTGCCAGGCATCCCAATCGAAAGCTGGGGGCGGGGTGGAGTCGGGGGGATGGTCAATGCCTTTGGGCCATTCATTTTGAATGTGAAAAGCCCGGCAGGCCACAATTTTACCCAGGACCCCACTGCGGATCAGTTCTGCGGCCTCGCGGCAGAAGGGCACGGAGCGGCGGTGAATGCCCACCTGGCAGACGCGGTTATGTTGGCGCACGGCCTCCACCATGCGGCGTCCTTCGGCGACGCAGAGCGAGAGGGGCTTTTCCACATAGACATCCTTGCCGGCCTGGCAGGCGTGGATGGTTTGGAGGGCGTGCCAGTGGTCGGGGGTGCTGATGACGACGGCATCCACCTCCTTCATTTCCAGCAGTTTGCGGTAATCGGTGAAGAGGCGGGGGTGGCCGCCGGTTTTTTGGGCCGCAAAATCCAGGTAGGGCTGGTGAAGATCGCACAGGGCCACGACCTGGGCATCTGGCTGGATTAGGAAGGCCTCCAATACCTGGTCGCCGCGGTTGCCGAGGCCGATGAAGCCCAGGCGGATTTTTTCATTGGCTCCCCATACCTGGACGGAGCCGGCAGCGGCGACGGCGCCGGCGGCAGCCATTGATTTAGCAAAAGCGCGGCGGGAGAGATTAGCCATAAGACTCATCCTTTTTTGGGGGCGTTCAGGTCGGTTTTGGCGGGGAAAAGTTTGTCAATGACGCGGTCCTTGATGTTTATGGCCGAGCCAATCAAGGCCATGATGACGGCGATCACCAACATCGCATTAAAGGCCACGCGCCGCCAACCGCGGCCCACGGCGTCGCCGAGGTAGCTGCGTTTATTGTTGAGGATGAGGAAGGAGAGGTAGGCGATGGGCAGGACGGTGAAGGCCAGGGCACTGGCAACGACGGGGAGCCAGATGGGGCTTTTGACCAGCACGCCCAGCAGGCCCACCGCCGGCACCAGGGTGAACATTTTGTAGCGGGCCGGGGTATATTCGAGTTTGAACATTTCGCAGACGGTGAAGCCGCAGCAGACCATGTGAGCGCTGATGGCGCCGCAGGCCATGCCGATAAAGCCCAAATCAAACACGATGCGACCCAGGGAGCTGCCCAATAAACCGGCGAGGGCCTGGGCGGCCTGAATGGGTTTGAGTTCGGCGGGGGAGGGATTACCCGGAAGCACGGTGCCATAGCCGGCGGCCGCATTGTGCACGGTGGCGGCCATGCCGATGATGATCAGGGAAGTCAGGATGACATACGGCACAAACAGGGAGAGCACCAGGTCAAAGCGGGCCAGGCCTTTATGTTGCGGACCCCATCCCTTGGCGAGGATGGAGTAGGGGTAAAGGAAGGTCATATTGATGCCCACGGCCGCGCCCAGGGCGCCAAGGATGGTGGTGGTGGCGCCGGGGTTGTCGGGGATTTTGAAGGTAAAGAAGCCGCGGAGGATGGCGCCCAAATCCAATTTTCCGTGGAGGAGTTGCACGATGACCACGCTTAAGAAGGCCAGCATGGTCAAGCGGATCATCCAGCGCAAAAAGGTTTCGTAGAAGCGAATGCCCTTGGGCTTGGAGCCATAGTTCCAGGTCAGGGCAATGTTGATGCCGAGGATGAGCAGCCCCCCGCCCAGCCGCACGAGGGTTTCGGTGGTGGGGGAGAGGGCTGTGGTGGGGTCGTCCGGTTTGACGCCGGCGGCGACATCCGCCAGGTCTTTGAAGGCCCCGCCCAGGAGGGCGTACTGGCCGAAATGCCAGACGACGGTGGCGACGATGGTGGCCAAGGCCCAGAGAAAGGCGACGCTGGGATGCAGTTCGCGGCGCATGATTTCATAGGCGCGCTCGCCCTTGGTGAGGGTGATGTTGGCCAGGGCGGCCATCATGAAGATTCCCAGGAGCATGGCGACGGGCTGGACCCATAATAATTGATAACCGAAAAAGGCCCCGGCGACGACGCTGGCGGTGGCACTGCCGGCGCCGAGGGTCATGGCACTTTGCAGCCAGGCCGGGCCGGTCAACTGGTAATAGCCTGAGAGTCGTTTATACCAGGGGCGTTGATCCAGCTCCGCCAAGAACTGGCGTTCCTGTTCAATTTTGGCGGGATCCCACTTGCTGGTCATGGGCAGGCCGGTTGCGCCGGTGGAGGATGGATTTGCCATGCGGCGCATGATGAAAGGTGCCTGCCGCTGGTGCAATGAAAAATCCACGCGTTTTTCAGATGACAGACGGGGGAAAATAGGCTTTATTCGCGCGGTTTGTGGTAATGCTGCCATGCCAAAGCGCACCGACATTCATTCGGTACTGATCATCGGCGCCGGCCCCATCATCATTGGGCAGGCGTGCGAGTTTGACTATTCAGGCACCCAGGCTTGCAAGGCTCTGAAGGAGGAGGGCTACCGGGTGGTGCTGGTGAACTCCAATCCGGCCACCATCATGACCGATCCGGAGTTTGCGGATCGGACGTATATTGAGCCGATTACTCCGGCGGTGGTGGAAAAAATTATTGAGCGCGAGCTGGCGGAGTTGAAGCGGCTGGGGGCGACCGGGAAGCTGGTGCTGCTGCCCACGTTGGGGGGACAAACGGCACTGAATACCGCCATGGCTTTGCACCGGAAGGGGGTGCTCCAGCGTCTGGGGGTGGAGATGATCGGGGCCAAGGCCGAGGCCATCGAGCGCGGGGAGGACCGGCAGGTGTTCAAGGATTTGATGATCAGCATCGGCCTGGATGTGCCGGTCAGCGGCACGGCGCATGATCTGGAGGAGGCCCGCGCGGTGGCGTCCAGGATTGGGCGGTTTCCGCTGATTATTCGTCCGGCGTACACCCTGGGGGGCACGGGGGGGGGCATTGCCTACAACCGGGAGGAATTTGAGGAGATTTGCAAACGGGGTCTGGATTTATCGCCCGTTAGTGAAGTGCTCATTGAGGAGTCGTTGCTGGGGTGGAAGGAATACGAGATGGAGGTCATGCGGGATCACAAGGATAACTGCGTGATCATCTGTCCGATTGAGAATTTTGATCCCATGGGGGTGCATACGGGGGATTCGATTACGGTGGCCCCGGCGCAGACGTTGACGGACAAGGAGTACCAGATCATGCGCGATGCGTCGTTTGCGGTGATCCGGGCGGTGGGGGTGGAGACGGGGGGCAGCAACATTCAGTTTGCGGTCAATCCTGAGAATGGCCGGATGGTGGTGATCGAGATGAATCCGCGTGTGTCGCGCTCCTCGGCGCTGGCGTCGAAGGCCACGGGCTTTCCGATAGCCAAGATCGCGGCCAAACTGGCGGTGGGCTATTGTCTGGATGAGATTCGCAATGACATTACCCGTGAGACGCCGGCGAGCTTTGAGCCCACGATTGATTATGTGGTGGTTAAAATTCCGCGGTTTGCCTTTGAGAAGTTTCCGCAGGCCGATCCGACGCTTACCACGCAGATGAAGAGCGTGGGTGAAGCGATGGCGATCGGGCGCACATTCAAGGAAAGTCTGCAGAAATGCCTGCGGTCGCTGGAGATTGGCCGGCATGGTCTGGGGGGCGACGGCAAGCCGTGGCGTATTGGGAATCAGGTGTATGGGGATCGCGACATTTTCCCGCGGGATATTTTGCGCCGCAAATTGAGCATACCCAATGCGGAGCGGATTTTCTTCATCCGCCATGCCTTGCGGGCGGGCATGACGATAGAGGAAATCTATGAGTTGACGCGGATTGATCGCTGGTTTCTTACCCAGCTCAAGGAGATCGTGGACTGTGAGGAAGCGCTGGCGGCTTCTGCCGGGGCCTGAGCGTTGCCGGGGCGGGGGAATCCGGCATAGGGGTGGGCAAGCATCCTGACTTGTGCTTTGGGAGGAGGAGGGGTAATTTAGCCTCGTTAGAAGAGCCAATGCGTCGAACTTAAATACAACCTGCCTCGCCTATGAAACGCCGCACTTTTGTCAAGACCACCACTGTCACCGTAGGAGGGTTGGCCCTCGTTCGTCCTGCCGGATTGACGGCGCAAGCAGCACCAGCCGCCCAGCCTGATGTCGTGGCCGGGATGCCCCGGCGCGTGATGGGCCGCACGGGGCTGAAGGTTTCGATTGTGGGATTTTCGGGCTTTGCCTTGAACAAGTATCCGCAGGAGGAGTGCAACAAGGGGGTGCTGAAAGCTTTTGAGCAGGGCGTCAATTACTTTGACGTGGCGCCCGCCTATGGGGAATCGGAGGTGCGGCTGGGGGTGGCGCTGCAGCAGCTCAAGCGGGAGCAGTATTTTCTGGCGTGCAAGACCAAGGCCCGGGATGCCAAAGGGGCGATGCAGGAATTGGAGCGGTCCCTGCAACGGCTCAAGACGGATTATTTTGATGTGTACCAGTTGCATCATCTGCGCCAGCCGGCCGAGGTGAAGCAGGCGTTGGGGCCGGACGGCTGCATGGAAGCCATTCTCAAAGCGAAGGAGCAGGGGAAGGTGCGCTTTATTGGATTTTCGGCGCATACCACCAAGGCCGCCCTGGAAGTGATGAAGGGCTTCAAATTTGACACCGTGATGTTCCCGATCAATTTCGTGGAATACTATGGTTTTGGTTTTGGCAAGGATGTGCTCGCCGAGGCCAAAGCCCAGGGGGCGGCGGTGCTGGCCATCAAACCGATGTCCACCGGCCTTTGGCCCAAGGGCGAGAAGCAGACCCGGCAGTGGTGGTATCGCTCGGCGGAGGAGCAGGACGAGGTGAACCTGGTTATGCGGTGGGCTTTGTCGCAGGAGCCGGTGGTCAGCACGTTTGCTCCGGCATTTCTGGATTTGGTGGATAAGGCGATAGCGGCGGGCAAGGCCTTCCGTCCGATCACGGACAACGAGATTGTGCAACTCAAAGAGCTGGCCGCCAAATGCAATGTGGTCTTCAAGCGGGAGGAGGATGCTGTGGCGTGGCGGCATCACGGCCACGAGCCGGGGCTGGCGGCTTATTGGGAATCCCTGCACGCCTGAGGATGGGGCGTTGGCGCGCGTCAGGGGGTTGCTTGATCCCGGAGAGCCGGGTTGTTGAGGAGGCTCTCGTGCGGGTGGCAAAGGATTTGCGATGAACGGTCCCCCCAGAGCATGGGCCGGGCGGGGTAACGAGTCCGTGCCGTGCCTGCGGCAACAGGTGGTCAAAACCAAAATGATGTTATGAGATTAGCCGGCACATGGAAGCGGTTGTTTGTGGTTGTGGCCGCGGGGGTGATGATCTTCAGTCTGCTGGCAGCCAGCCAGCCGGCGCCATCCGCGCAAAGCCAGCCATCCGCCACGGAGAAAACGCCCGCCAAACCCAAACTGCCGCCGGGTTACGAGGCGGCAGAGACCATCTCGCTCATTACGGGTGTGGCCATTTCGCCCTTGTTGGGAGTGGGGGCAGTGGGGTGTTATCAGTGGATGAAGAACGCCAGCAAACCGGAAAAGGAACGGCGTCCGCTGCACTGGTATGCCCAGCCGTGGTTTTGGGTGCCCGCCTTGATCATCGTGGCCCTGGTGTTTCTCAAGGACACGCTGGGCACGGCGGCGCCAACCGTCTTGAAAAAGCCGATGGACGTGGCGGAAGCGATTGAAAACAAAGTGAGCGGCCTGATTGCCGCGGGCGCTTTTGTGCCGCTGGTCACGCAGGTTTTTCCGGAGGCCGCCGCGGAGAGCGCGTCGTTGAGTGCGCTGGGATTTGCCGCGCTGGATCTCCACAGCCTGCTCAATGCGCTGATGGTGCCGGTGGCGATGGCGGTGTTTTTCATCGTGTGGCTGGCCTCCCATGCGATCAACATGCTGATTCTCATCAGCCCGTTCAACACGGTGGACATGGCCTTGAAGTCCTTTCGGATGTTTTTATTGTCCCTCGTGGCCACCACGCACTGGATGAATCCCTACCTGGGCGCCTGTTTTGCCCTATTGCTGATTGTGGTCTGTTATTTTATCGCGGGGTGGTCGTTTCGTTTATTGGTGCTGGGGAGCAACTTTATTTGGGATTATCTCACCTTCCGGCGGCTGCGTTTCCTGCCGTGTTCCAACGCCAATTGGATGTTCACCGCCAGCAAGTGGGGTGGCATGCCGGTGCGAACCTGCGGCCGCCTGTGCCGCACGGAGCAGGGCGGCCTGCAGTTTGAGTACCGGCCCTGGCTGTTTTTGCCCAAAAAGATCGTCCCTTTGCCGGCAGGGAGCCTGTGGGTGGGGCGGGGGCTGTTTTATCCGGAAATCCTGGTGGAGCCGCCCGGACAGGATGCCCAATCGCTGTTCATCCTGCCGCCGCGATACAACACGCACGAGGAAGATGTCTGCCGGGTTTACCAGATGCAGGGCGTGCGGGACATTGGTCTGTTGCGGGGCTTCAAGCTGCTTTGGGCGTGGCTGCGGGGGTTGGTGGGGGGCAAGCCTGCGTTGGCGCCGGCGCCGTCGCAGGCGGCCTAGGACTGGCCGGCATTATGCGTTGAGCACAGCGGTTTTTCAGAATGCGCTCGCGCGGTTGAGCCTTTTGGTATAAAGAGCAGGGCATGCAACACCTGCTTCAGCCTCGCAGCCGGAGGAAACCGGCGGTTACATGGTATGGCCATGGCCTGTTGTTTTTGTGCTTTTCCCTGGGCGGATCCCTGATGTTGGCCGCTGAAGGTGCCTGGAAAGTCACCGCTCCTGGAGGGCAGGTTCAGGCCACGATCACGTTGGAGGCAGGCACCGGAAAATTATCCTACCGGGTCAGCAGCCGAGGCGTGGAGGTGTTGGCAGACAGCCCGCTAGGCATCATGACCAGCGAGGGAGATTTCACCTCGGCTCTTTCCGTGGTGGGGGCGGAGCGCCGCGAGATTCATGAGACTTACACGCTGCCGGTGGGCAAGCGGTCGAGCTATACCAACCACGCCCAAGAATTGCAGTTGACGCTGGGCAAGGAGGGGCGGGAGCTGCAATTTAAATTCCGGGTGTATGACGACGGCATAGCCTATGCCTACGCGCTGGGCGGCACGGGGCCGGTGAAGATACGGGGAGAAACCAGCGGTTTTCGGTTGCCGGCTGGCGGTCGGGTCAAATATTGGGGGCAAAGTCATCCCAACAATTACGGATATGAAACGATGTTGGGCCAGGTGGACAGTGAACGCGTTTCGATGCCGTTGTTGGCAGAACTGGAGCAGGCCCGGCATTTTGTGTTTCTGGCCCAGGCGGCCTCCTATGGGACCTATATAGTTCCGCATTTTCAACGGGAGGACCGTTTGTGGCGGGTGTGTTTCCCCCTGGATCAGGAGGGGCCGGTGGAGACCACTCTGCCGTTTCACTCTCCCTGGCGGGTGGCCATCATTTCCCCGGAAACGCCTGCCACGCTGGTGGAGTCCACGATGATGGAGAATCTCAATCCGCCCACCGAACCCGCCTTGCGGCATGCCGACTGGATACGGCCGGGGCGGGCAAGCTGGGATTTTCTGGCTGGAGACCGGGACAAGCCGCAGGTGTGGATTGATTTTGCAGCAGAAATGGGGTGGGAATATCACCTGGTGGACGCCGGCTTTGCGCGGCGGTTTGACGTGGCGGCGGCCACGGAGTATGCCCGGCGTAAAAATGTGCGCCTGATTGGCTGGGCCTACACGCCGGATTTGAGCACGCCGGAGAAGGCCGAGGCGGTGCTGGCGCAGTATGCGCAAATGGGTTTGTCGGGCGCGAAGGTGGATTTCTTTGATCATCATCCGGTCACGGGGGAGAAACGGACGCGCGATTTTGAGGATACCCAGGCCAGCTTGAAGATTCGGGATCATTTGCTGGCCATTGCCGCGCGGCATCAGTTGGTTTTGGAATTTCACGGTTGTACCCTGCCCTCTGGAGAGCGGCGGCGATATCCGCATTTCATGACCGCCGAAGGGGTGGCCGGCATGGAGAAGCGCAATCCGCGGGTGGAGAATGAACTGACGATTCCCTTTGTGCGCAACATTATGGGGCCGGTGAGCTTCACGGTGGTGAAGCTGGATCGGTCGCCCGGGTCTTATGCTTATCAGATGGCGCAGGCGGTGGTATATGAGGCCGGCATCCAGATTTATGCGGAGCGTCATGATCGGTTGCGCAGTTTTGAGGGCCGGGATTTTCTCAAACAACTGCCGGCCACGTGGGATGAGACGCGGTTGCTTGAGGGATATCCTGAGTCCCACATACTGCTGGCACGCCGCAAGGGATCAGCCTGGTACGTGGGGGGGATGACCGCCCAGCCGCGCGTGGCGCAAGTGTCATTGGGGTTCCTGGATAAACAAGCCCAATATCGGGCGGAGATATATCGTGACGGGGCCAGCCGCACCAATTTAGTCAGGGAGGTTAAATCCATTACGTCCGATCAGCGGCTGGAGATTCCGCTGCTGCAGAACGGCGGGGTGGCGATTCGCCTGGAGCCGGCGAGGCGTGGGGCGCCCTAATTTTAGGGAGGAAGGAGCAGGGGGTTATTCCGGCTCGGCCTGCCAGCGGGGCACCAGTTGCTGGGGGATGCCGAGATGGTCAAGCACCCGCGCCACCACGGTATCCACGACGGCCGTGATGTCTTTGGGGCGGGTATAGAAGGAGGGGTTGGCCGGCAGAATGATGGCCCCGGCCAGCAGCAACAGCTCGAAGTTGCGGACGTGCACGAGATTCAGCGGTGTTTCGCGGGGCACGAGGATCAACATCTTGCGTTCTTTCAACATCACGTCGGCGGCGCGCAGGAGGGCGTCTTCGCTGTAGCCGTGGGCGATACGTCCGAGAGTGCCCATGCTGCAGGGGATGATCACCATGGCATCGGCGGTATTGGAGCCGCTGGCAAAGGGCAGGTGCATGCTTTTGAGGCTGTGGACTTTGGCTTCGGGGGGCAGGCGCAGGCCGCCGGGGAGTTCCTCCTGAATCACGGCCTGCGCGTATTTGCTGAGGATGAGGTGCAGCTCGTGCCCCAAGCCGGTGAGATTGTCCAACAACCGTTGCGCGTACAAAGTGCCGCTGGCGCCGGTGATGCCGATGAGGAGTTTCATGGAAGGAATTTTCCCGCGGTTACGGCCGCACCAGGCGGAAGAAGGAAGCGTCATTGGTGAGGGCCGCCCGATGCCAGCCCGGCAGGCTGTTGGTCACCCACGGCCCCAGCACATTCGTCGCCTGCACCAGCCGAAACTCCCCGTCCCCCCACGCCAGCACCAGCCCCTCCGGCCCCACCCCGTAATACAACGGCAGCGGCTCCGGCACCCGCGCCGCCGCCAAACCCCACAACTCCAAATTAAAACTCAAATCCGAACTGGTCGGCCCCGACTGATGCACCGACACCGCCACCACATTGGTCCCCGCCCGCAACCCCGCCGCACTCACCACGTTGGTGTCCACCGTGTTCTCCCCGTTCTGCCCGCTGAGCGTCGTCGTCGTGTGCGTCACCGGCCCCGCCGGCACATTCGGACTCCGAAACACCTCCTGCCCGTTGAGGTACACCACCCCCCCGTCGTCCCGCAGCAGCCACAAAAACAAATTCGTGTACGCCCCCGGGTCCGTCACCACAAACGTCCGCCGAAAATAAGTGGTCAACTGCCCGTTGGTCGGCACCACCGTCACCTCATCCCCATCCCCATACCCCAGCTCCGCCCGGCCCGCCGGCCAGGCGCTGTCGTCAAACTCCACCCGGTTCCAGTTGGTCGGCGGCGCCGCCGCCTGGGCATAGTAGCGCCAGACGGTGTTGCTCCCGCGCGCGATCAACAGCGTGTTGGTCAGCGGCGGCCGCTCCGGCAGCCGCACATACACCGCCTGCGCCGGCCCGCTCAAGGTGGCCTTGACCGGCCGGCTGAGGGTCACCAGAAGGAAATCATTGCCCGCCACCGGCACGGTGGGCGCCTGCAGCACCGCACTCAACGCCCCCGCCGCAAACGCCAGCGTCCCATTGGTCCGCCCCACCCGGTTGCCCAGGATTTCAAAATCCAC
>JAOAIT010000058.1 GCA_026414565.1 Verrucomicrobiia bacterium | reverse complement strand
AGGCGTTGGCGGGCGAGGTCGGCCTGGCGGTATTGGGGGAAGGCGTCGAGGGCGGTGGCGCGGTCGTGGGGTGAGGCTTGGGGGTTGGCGAGGGTGTGGAGGGATTGGGCGAGGGTGAGGCGCTCGATGGCGGCGGCGAGGGTGTGGGGGTCGAGGTTGGGGTCGGTGAGGAGGTGTTGGGCGAGCTGGGCGGCGGTGGTGGCAAGGGTGGCGAGGGCGGCGAGGGGTTCTGCCGCCGGGGCTGGAGCGGTGGTAGGTGGCTGGCCGGTGTGGGCCATACGTGGGAGAGCATAGGGAGGAGGTCGGGAGCGGAAGTGCTCTGGGAGCGCAGAAAAGAGAATGGGCAAGGCCGGAAGGCGCGAGGTGGAGGAGGCGCGAGGTGGAGTGGGAGAGCTGGATTTGGCCAGCCGCGGAAAAAATTGGCATAAGATGGGAGCATCCAGATGATTAGAATTAGTGGCAGTTGGCGGGGGTGGTGCTATATATTGCAGCGCATGAAAAAGCATCGTTTGATCTGGGTCACGGGCGGCGTGGCACTGGCCGGGGCGCTGGCCATGATGGCGGCGGAGGTGGCGGACAAACTGCCGCCGCCGTCGGAGAAGAAAGGGCTGACGTACGAGAAGGACATCAAGCCGATATTTGAGAAATCGTGCATTGAGTGTCATGGTCCGGAGAAGCAAAAGGGGCGGGTGCGGCTGGACAGTTTGGAGGCCACGCTGAAGAGCGGGAAGGGGAAGGCGGTGGTGCCGGGCAAGAGCGCGGAGAGCGCGCTGGTGATGGCGGTGGCGCGGGTATCGGAGGATCCGGATCACCACATGCCGCCGGAGGGCAAGGGCGAGCCGCTGACGAAGGAGCAGGTGGGTTTGATTCGTGCGTGGATAGATCAGGGGGCCAAATAACGCGAGAGGGGGAGAGACCGGCGGGGGCGATTAGAGCAACTGGCGGCGTTTGATGGCGAGGTACTGGGAGACCAGGCCGGCGCTCAATTCCTCGTGAGGCAGCATGACGAGGCGGACGCCGCGGCGGGCGAGGGAGCGTTCCAATTCCTGCAGCTTCCACCATTGCAGATGACCGGCCAGATGGAGGTAGAGGTCGTCCAGGTGGTTGACGTGGGGCGAGCTGAAGAGGGGGCGGGCGAGGGGTGGCTGGAGCATGGCCACGAGGAGGAGGTGCTGGCGGCAGAGCATGTCGAGATGGCGGCTGAAACTCTCGGCCAGGAGGGGGTCTTCCAAGCTGGTCAGGAAGATTAAGAGGGCGCGGCGGCGGAGGCGGAGGCGGAGGAAGGTGGCGACTTCATCAAAATCTGGGGCAACTTCCTGGGGCATGAGGGTGTAGAGGGCATCGCGGCAGGTTTGGTAATGATGGCGTCCGCTGCGGGCGCGCACGAAGCGTTCAATTTTATCGCTGAAGGAGAGGAATCCGAAATGATCGCCTTGCTGCTCGGCGGCGAGGCCGAGGACGAGGGCGGCGGTGACGTAGCGCTCGAAGGCGGTTTCGAGGGAGGCGGGGTCCGGGGAATCGGCAGGGGTGGTGAGGGAGCGAGCGGCGGGGCGGCCGCTGAGGCGAGAGGCATCGAGGAGCACGTAGATTTCCTGAGTTTTTTCGATTTGGTACACCTTGGTGATGGGGCGGGCGCGGCGGGCGGTGGCTTTCCAGTGGATGTCCTCATAACTGTCGCCGGGGAGGTATTCGCGCAGGAGCTCGAATTCGCGTCCCTTGCCGACCTGGCGGACGGCATGGACGCCGCTAATGCCGCGGCGGAGGAAGAGGGAGGAGAGGGCGGAGCGTTCGCGGTCGAGGCTGGGGTAAACGCGGATTTCGAGGCGGAGGGGTTGTTTGCGGCGGACCCACCAGAAGCCCCAGGGGGAATCGGTTTCGAGGCCGGCCCAGTCGAGGGTGTAACGTCCGCGGCGTGGGGAGCGGAGGGTGCCGCGGGCGAGGGACCAGGCGGCGCCGGGGGGCAGGAGGAGGGAAAACTCATCAGGAGAGGCGAGGATTTCTGGCGGCCAGGGGAGGGCCAGGCGGACGCGTTGGGGCAGCGGGGCGGCGTGGCGCAGGCGGATTTGCAGGGGGCTGGGGCGGTCTTTGGCGAGACGGAGGAGGGGAGGGGCGAGGATTTCGAGGTGGTGCGCGGCACGGGGGGCGCGCCAGGCGTCGAGGAGGAAGATGACGGCGAGGAGCAGGCCGGCCAGGAGGCAGAGGCCGGTCCAATGGGGGGCGGCGGCGGCCAGGAGGCTCAAGGGCAGGCCGGCCAGGGCGACGGTTTTTAACAGGCGCGGGGCGGGGACGATCATCGGGGGACGGGGGTTTCCTGGAGGATGCGTTCGATGACTTCGCGGACGGAGAGCCCTTCAATTTCAAACTCGGGGCGGAGGACGAGGCGGTGTTCGAGGATGGGGATGGCGAGGGCTTTGATGTCGTCCGGGGTGACGAAGTCGCGTCCGGCCAGGGCGGCGGCGGCGCGGCTGGCGAGGAGGAGGCTTTGGGTGGCGCGGGGGCCGGCGCCGGCGAGGAGGGCTTCGTGGTCGCGGGTGGCCCGGACTAAATCCAACAGGTAGGAAACCAGTTCGTCGCGGAGGGTGATGGTGGCGAGGACGGCGCGGAGCTTTTGCAGGTCATGGGGGCCGATGACGGGCTGGACGGCACCGCGGGCGAGGACGCTTTCCGGGGCATCGTTTTGCAACATGCGGCGGGCGAGGGTTAATTCCTCGTCGCGGCCGGGGCAGGGCATGATGATTTTGAGCATGAAGCGGTCCTTTTGGGCTTCGGGGAGCGGGTAGGTGCCCTCGTACTCGATGGGGTTTTGGGTGGCGAAGACGGTGAAATCCGGGGAGAGGGGGTGGGTTTCGCGGTCGATGGTGACGGCCCGTTCCTGCATGGCCTGGAGGAGGGCGGCCTGGGTTTTGGCGGGGGCGCGGTTGATTTCGTCGGCGAGCAGGAAATCGGTGAAGACGGGGCCTTTGATGAGGGTGAACTCGTTGCGCTGGAGGTTGAAGACGTTGGTGCCGGTGATGTCGGAGGGCATCAAGTCCGGGGTGAACTGGATGCGGGCGAACTGGCAATGGAGGACGGCGGCGAGGGTGCGGACGAGGAGGGTTTTGGCGACGCCGGGGACGCCCTCGACGAGGGCGTGTTGGCCGGTGAGGATGGCGATCAGGGCGTGGTCAATGACCTGGTCCTGACCGATGATGACTTTTTGGATTTCGGCGCGGGCGCGCGCCAGGAGTTCCTGCCAGGCGAAGGGATGTTCCATCATAAAAGAGTAGGGTTTCAGGTTTGGGGGTGAGTGGGGCGGCGTCGGCGTTGGGCTTCGGCCAGCCGGGACAATTCCAGATAAACTTGCAGTGGCTGGGCCAGGCGGGCGGGGGTTTGTTCGAATTCGGCCACGCGTTGTTCCATGGCCTGAGTGATCGCAGGGGCGGCGCGGCGTCCGGCGCTATCCTTCCAATGTTCGAGGCAGACGCGGAGGAGGCGGCGAGGGGGGAGGCCGCGGCGCAAAAGGTTGATCAGTCCCAGGGTGGTGTCGCGGCCGAGGACATGGGGGGTGCCGGCCCGGGCGGAGGTGGCAGGGAGGGGGGCGAGGGGGAAGCTGTTTTGCCAGAGGTAAAGCAAGGCCAGCAAGAGCGCGACGGCGGCGAAGCCCTGGAGGCGGTATTGGCGGAGGAGGCTGCCCATGGTAGGGGCTTCCACGACGCCGAGGTGGGCTTCGTCGAAGATGACGGCGGCCGGCTGGCCTACGAGCCAGGAGAGCAAAGGGGAGGCGCGATGGAAGCGGAGGGCTTCGTTGCTCAGGTGGAAGCTGTCCGACATGAGCACGATGGTGCCGGCGCCGAGTTTGCGTTCCATGAGGACGGGCTGGGAGCCGACGGCATAAAGGACGCGCCAGGCGGGGCCGACGTTGGTGAAGCAGAGGGCGCTGCGCCAGGCGAGCGTGGCGGGCCAATCTGATGGGGCGTCCACGCGGTGAGCGGAGGCCGGCTGGTAGGTGGAGCCGTCCTGCTGGGGGAGGGGTTGGTGGGAGAAGTTGAATTGCCACAGGTCTTCGAGAGGGCGGTGGTCATCGGCGAACAAGGGTTGGCGCTGGGTGAGATTGCGCCGGAGGCGGGGCATGAGAAAGGTGGGGGGGCTGAGTTCCCCCTGGAAGGCGATGATGAGGCGTCCGCCGTGGCGGGCGAGGGCTTCGAGGGATGGGTGGTCCTGGGGCCAGTCCTGTTCAAACTGGAGGCGATTGACGCCGGCGAAGAGCCAGGTGGTTTGCGGTTCGGGGGTGAGCCAGCGCCAGGGGCGGAAATTGCGGCGCACGGGCAGATTCAAGTCCTCGAGGGCGAGGTAGAGGGCCTTGATGCCCATGGGGTCGGGGCGGAGGGAGCTGTAGGGGGGATAGAGGTCACCGCCAGCCTGGCGGAGGTAGAAGAGGCGCACGAGGCCGAAGCCGAGGGCGGCCAGCAACAACCCCAAAATGGCCCATGCCAGAGCGGTGCGTTTCATGTGTTTTGGAGGCGGGCGAGCTTATCCTCGCAGGCGTGGTACAAGTCGGGCGTGGCGGGATGGCATCCGTACCAGACCCGCTCAAAATCGAGCATGAGTTCGTGGAAGAGAGGCGGCAGCGCGGGGTATTGATGGGCGCGGCGGGCCAGTTCGCGGGCGTATTCGCGGTTGCTCTTGCCGCGAGCGAGGGCGAGAAGCTCCCGGCGGGCGAGGCCGGCGAGGGCGGAGAGATAGAGGGCGCGCAGGGCCAGGCGCCATTCGCCGCGGGCGGTGAGGTCGCGGGCCAGGGCGAGCCATTCTTCTTCGGGGAGGAGGGCGGGGCTGACTTCCTCTTTGCGGAGGTCGGGGGGAGGGGAGGGGGCGGCGGAGGCGGCGGAGGTGGTGGGGAGGGCGGCGGCGCGTTGGCGGTGGCGGCGCCAGAGCCATCGGATGAGAATCACCAGCATGGCCGCGAGCAGGAGGGCCAGGATCAGCCGGAGGGGAGAGGCCCAGTCCGTTTGCGTTCCGTCAGGGGTGGGGGAAAAGGTGGGGAGGCGGCGGCGGCCCAGGAGTTGGTCGAGCCAGCGGTCCAGTTTATCGAGGGTGATGGAGACTCCTTCCCACCAGGAGCGGATGGAGTCGGCGATTTCGTCAAAGAAGGCAGATAAGAGGCCGGAATTCTGGGTGGCCGTCTTGGGCATCTGCTCACGAGGCAGGCGCCAGACGAATTCGCGTTGTTGGAGGGTGCGGTCGAGGGCCTGGTCCAACTGCGTCGCCGGGAGGGCGGGGGGCGGCGGCGGGGGGGAGGGCGAGGCGTGGGCGGGGAGTGACAGCAGAGAGAGGCCGAGGAGGAAGAGGGGCAGGGCCAGGCGGCGGAGGCGGCGCAATTCGGCTTTCAGGTCCTCCCCGGAGGAGCGGGCTTGGGCGTAGAAGCAGCGGAGGGCGTAGGCGGCTTTCATGAGGGGGTCGAGGGTCAACCAGGTCAGGACGCCCATGATGGCAAAGAAGGTGAGATTTTGATAGGCCTCTGGGGAGCGGGTGAACCAGGAATCGATGCCCAGCCAGGCTTTGAGGAGGAAGGGGATGAGGGCGAAGGCGCTAATCCAGTTAAGAAACACCAGCAGGGCGGCAAGGGAGAGGAGAGATAAGAGGTAATGGTTTTGGCGTGGCGCCCAGCGGGCGCACTGCCAGGCGTGGTCCAGGTTTGCGCGCAGGGAAGGTTCCTGACCACGGGCCAGGACCGTGAAATTTTGAAAGAAGGCCCAAGCCCAGGCGAAAGGCAGGGCGGCAGCCAGGGCCACCGGCAGGACGAGGAAGGCCCAGGGTTGGACGGCGGCCTGGAGGGTGGTCATGCGGGCGAGGCGGCGGAGGGAATATTTTTCCGGAGCCAGTCCCCCCTGGAGGGCGAGGAGCCGTTCGCAGAAAACGGATTGCCAGGCTTTGAGCCAGAGAAAGAGGAGGGCCATGCCAAGGGCGGCGGAGCGAAGATGGCGTTCGGCCAGGGCACTCTGGCTCATCTCGCCCCAGAAGAAGAGCAGCCCGAGAGCAAAGGGGATGGCGCCGGCGGCGTAGGCGGCCCAGGCCGAGGGGGGCAGAAGCCGCAGGAGGTGGAGGGCCTGCTCGAGGAGCTGCCAAACGCCCACGTCTTCAATATTTTTTACGCGGCCCGCCATACTATTCCTCCAGGACCTCGAAAATGGATTTTTGCATTTCGTGGGTGTCCGAGGGGATGGAAATCAGGAGCGCACCCAGGGCGTAGAAAAAGAGCCAGGTCACCGCCAGGCCGGTGAGGGCGGCGGCGAGGCGGGCGCCGAGGGCGGGCCAGGGTCGTTTGGTTTTGGGGGGTTGGGCAAGGCGGCGCAGACAGGAGGCGCAGAGCAGGCGGCCCTGGTGTTCGATGACACATTCGCGGCAATAAAACCTGCCGCAGGAGGGGCAGCGGGCCACGGCTTCACGGAGGGCGTGATGGAAACAGCGTTGAAGATGGATGGGGGTGGGGCCGGGCATACCTCAAGGAGCGGGAGCAGGTGGGGTCTCGGCGGGAGCGGGCGGAGGCGGTGTTGCGTGCGGGGACTGGTATTGGGTGATCCAAGGCCGCAGGAGCTGGAGCAGACGTTGGGCTTCCTTGACGCGTTTGACGGAGGGCAGTTCAACGTACTGCAGGGGAGTTTTCAAAAAGACGCGGCAGGTGGGGCCGCGGCGTAGGTTGTCCAGGAGGAAGAGGAAAAGGGCACCGGCGAGGAGGCCGAGGACAATTTCCGCCCCTGAACCGAGGGCCAGGATGGTGCCGGCGGCGAGCAGGAGGCAGGGGATTGCCAGGAGGAGGGTATGCCACAACCAGGTTTTGGTTTTTACCCAGAGCAGGGCTTGGAGGTCGCGGAAATAGAGGCGGTGGTAATGTTCATGGATCAGTAATTTTTCGACTTGCAAGAGGTGGTCGGGGCCGAAGTAGAGGCGCACGCGCGCGGGGGAAATCATTTGCAGGCTACCTTTGCCGACGCCGGTGGAGCCAAACGATTGATATGAGAGCTGGGCGGACATGATTAAAAGGGTCAGCGGACGGCCAGAAAGATGAGCAAGGTGATCAGGCCAAGCATGTGGAGGGTGGAAAGGGTGAGGGCGGCGGGAACGAGCCAGGGGCGTGGATGGACCAGGCTGCCGGGGTCATGGCGATGCCGCCAGGCCAGGACCCAGGCCAGGGGAGCAAGGAAGAACAGGCCCAGCCAGGCCAGCAGGGCCAGAGTCAGGGATAGTTCCTTATAGATCAGCCGGGAAGTGACGAAGCATGGTTCGGTGCCCGCCTTGCGTATGCGCTCGAGGCAGGTGGCGCAGAAATGGCCCTCGGGGAGGTCCAGGTCGCATAAGCGGCAGAGGAAGCGGCCACATTCGGCACAGACGGCGGCGGCTTTGCGGTCGGCGTGGTGGAAACAGGCGGCATCCTCGGCGGAAGTGAGGGGTTCACCGGTTTGGAGCGGGGGCGCGGGGAGGTCCGCGGCGGGAAAGAGTACGGCGTAGATGACGGCGCGGCAGAGGGGGCAAGGTTGGGGGGTGCCCGGGGTGAGGGCGGCGCGGGTCAGACGGCCTTGGCAGGCGGGACATGAGAGGGTCTCAAGCATGGCGAAGAGGGAGTTTGGAGATTGGGGAGGCCATGGGCTGTGGGCGTTATTTTTTGGGGACCCAGATGACGCGGGTGTCAGCGATAAAATCATGCAAGGCGCGGCGTTCTTCGTCAAACCAAGGGGTGAGGTAACCGATGCAACAGGTGAGGCCGGAGACCCAGGTGGCAAAGTGGCGGCCGAAGCAGCGGCCGAGGCTGAGGCGTGAACCATCGCCGCGGACGACCTTGAGGCCAAGAGCCATTTTGCCGGGGGTGGCGGCAAAACGGCGCCAGAAAAAGACGTTATAGGACATTTGGAGGGTAATGCTCATCAAGTTGATGAACAACTGGAAGCCCAAGAAGAGGCCGAAATTGTTGGGGCCGAAACGGTTGACCAGGAAGCCGAGCATCATGGAGGCGGGCATTAACAGCATCAGTTGGAGGATATACACGATCATGCCGTCGAGGATGAAAGCGGCGGCGCGGCGGCCCAGGGGCGCAAAGAGGAGAGCGCCCGGCGGCGGAGGCAGGGGCAACCCTTCGATGACCATCTGGCGGTAGGCGGGTTTGCAGGCGGCGCAAATGTGGCGGTCGGCCAGAGGGAGCACCTGGTCGGGGGGAAAGAAGCGGGCGCAGAGCGAGCAGGAGCAGTAATGGTCGGGGATGGGCTGGGTTACCGGCGATGGCGGAGTAATGAGGGGCGGCGGGGAGGTGGCGGTGGGGGGCGGTGGAGGCGCCAATGTGCGGTATTCCACCCATTCCGGCAGGCCTTCCCGCCAAACCAGGGTTTGGGGGCCGATGGTGCCGTCGAGGCGAAGGCGTTGGAATTCCTCCTCGGTCACCGGACCGAGTTGCTGACCTCCCTGGCTATAGAACCAAGTCATGCAGCCGGCAGCCCTGCCTGGTTAGGGCGTGGGGTGGGCAGGTTCATCATCCCAACGCCAGCACCAGCCCGCCGAGGGCGATGCGGTACCATCCGAACCAAGTAAAAGTGTGGTTTTGGACAAAACGGAGCAGCCATTTGACCACCACGAAAGAGACGGCGGCAGAAATGACGGTGCCGAGCAGGACGAGCCCCCAGTTTTCCGGGGGAAGGCCGGGGGGGGGATGGTGGAGGGCTTTGAAGATTTTGAGGCTGCTGGCGGCGAGCATGGTGGGGATGCCCACCAGAAAGGAAAACTCGGTGGCGGCGGGGCGTGACATGCCCAGAGTGAGGGCGAGGAGGATGGTGGCGCCGGAGCGGGAGAGGCCGGGGAAGATGGCGGCGAGGAGCTGGCCGAGGCCGACAGCGACGGCGATGGACCAGGTGACGTGAGGGGTGGTGTGGCGTTTTTTGAGCCAGTGCTCGACGGCGACAAAGCCCACGCCGCCGATGAACAAGGCCAGGGCGACGGGGGCGGGTTTTTCGGGCAGTTTGTGGCCGAGTTTGTCCCAAAGGAATCCGCCGAGGCAGGTGAGGAGGAAGGCGAGGGCGAGTTTGAGGAGGTAATCGCGGGTGGCGGGATTGCGCCATTGCTGGGGGCGGGCGATCTGGGCGATGCGCTCGGGGAAAAGGGGGATGACGGCGAGGACGGCGCCGGCCTGGATGACGACGTTGAAGAGGTCGGACTGGCGGGGGAGGAATTGTTCCACCAGGAGGAGATGGCCGGTGGAGGAAATGGGCAGGAATTCGGTGATGCCCTCGATGACGCCCAGGATGATGACGGCGAGCCAGTCAGGCATGGGGAAAAAGGCCCACGGTTGGACTTGGAGAGGACACCGGGTGGCGGGGGCGGGTTATTACTTTTTGCCGAAGAGGCCGCTCCACATGGACTGGCCTTCGAGTTGTTTTTGCTGGACTTTGAGCTGGCCGAGGACGGCCTGGAGGGAGATGAAGATTTTATGCCACTGGTTTTCGAGGCCGCGGAGGGCGTTTTCGTTCAACTCGCTGAGGGCGCGGATGGAGCTGGCGTTGCCGATGAGGGCGTGGATGTCTTCGCGATTGACAGGCGGGGTTTCAAAGGCGGCGAGGATCATTTCCAACTGCTGGGTCATGACGCTTTTGACCTCGAGGAACTGGGCTTCGTCTTCGGGGCTGAAGCGTTTGGCGCGGGCCAGATTGATGAAGTTGCTGAATTGTTTCCAGCACTCCAGATAGGCCTCCATCTGGCTGATCATGGCGTCGAGTTTCTTGTTCCGCATAAAAGGGATGGGGTTTGAGCAGCCTTAATCCTGACGTTCGGGGCCGTGCGGGGCGAGGAAGACCATGGCGCCGCCGCGCATTTCCTTGGCGGTGATGCGCAAGGCACTGTAATGGATGACGAGCTCGGTGAGGGGCTGTTGGGAGGCGCGGGCGCGGGCAAAGGCGGCGAGGACGGGCTGGCTGATTTGGGCGATGTATTCTTCGGGGAAACTGGTGGGGAGGGTGGAGCTGAGGACGTGGCCGTCCTTGTCCACGGTGAAGGTGCCCGCCGGGATTTCGAGCGGTTTGGCCTCCCCCTTGCTTTTGCCAAAGATGTCTAGGATACCCATTTGGAGAGCACGGCGTTCAAGGTTTCGCGGCACTCGGCGGTGGAGAGGCCGCGTTGATAGCTGAGGTAAAGGAGTTTTTTGCCGGCTTCGACGACGCTGACGTTGCGGCGGAGGCTGTTGCCCTGGATTTCCTTGAGGGTGCCGGCGACGAAGGATTCGCCGAGTTTCTGGAAGTCGCGCCAGGTTTCGACCACCCATTGTTCGACGGCCTTGGGATTTTCGACGCTGAAGCTTTCGCCGCCGGAGCCGTCGGGGGCGACGGCGAGGAGGCTGTCCACGCCCTTGACTTTGGCGCTTTGCTGGAGGGGCGTTTCGCGGGTGAGGGCCTCTTCGTGGAGGTCTTTGACGGCGTCGTCACCGCCGGCTTCGCGGGCCTGGTTTTCGTCGAGAATCTGGACGACGTCCAGCAGGAGGCCGTCCACGGTGTTGAAGATGCGGCGTTCGCGCTCGGGTTCGGCGGGGAGGTTTTCGAAGCTGCCGGAGCGCCAGGTCATGATTTTTTTGAAGGCGTCTTCGCCGGTGGCATCGCCGAGTTCGGCGTCCACGAGTTCGCCGTTGTTGATCCAGATTTTGCCGACGAGCTTGCCGTTGCTGATTTTGAGGACGGTGCTGCTGTGGGAGAGACATTCGAGCTGGACGATGTCCACGAGGCTTTTGCTCTGGACGCCGCGGAAGCCGCCCTGCTCGTTGCGACTGAGGACGGATTCAACGCCTTCGAGGAAGAGCTGGATTTCCTGCTCGCTGCTGGGCTTCTGCCAGAAGAGGTCCACGCCGAGGGAATAGGCGCGGGCGCGGAACTGGTCGTCCACCACGGCGGTCATGACCATGATTTTCATGTCGGGGTATTTGCGGCGGACGATGGAGAGGACCTGGAGGCCATCCATGCGGGGCATGTTCAAATCGGAGATCATGAGATTGAAACTTTCCGATTCGAGGAGGGCGAGGGCCTTGGTGCCGGAGTCGCAGGTTTTGACGATGGGCTGACTGGGGAGGGAGCGCAAATACTGCTCGTAAAGCTCCAGCGCGTCGAGCTCGTCATCCAGCAACAAAATTTTTGGATTCTCCGGCATACTTCAATCAACCCCGGCCACATGCCTGGCAGCCCTTATAAAACAGCCCGGAGGCCAAGGCAAGCGCCGGCTGCGGCTTGGGGCTAGGCGGCGGGCTTGAATTCTTTGGCCCGCTTAAAGCTTTCCTGGATTTGCTCCGGGGTCATGCGGTAAAGGGTGGCCATTTTTTCGGGCAATTTGTGGGGGTCATCCCGGCCGAGGGGGAGGGCGAGGATGAACCATTTGTGGGCCTCGACGAGGTCGCGTTTGACGTCGCCCTGGCCGAGGAGGTAGAAGCCGCCGACGCGGTATTGGGCTTCGGGGAGGCCGCGTTCGGCGGCGCGGAGGAGCCATTTGAAGGCGAGGCGGTAGTCTTTTTCGACGCCTTCGCCGTTGTAGTACATTTCGCCGAGCTGCATTTGGGCTTCGAGGACGCCTTGTTCGGCGGCTTTTTCGTAATAACGGGCGGCCTCGGCGGGGTTGGCTTTGAGGCCCAGGCCGCGGGCCAGGCAGAAGGCCAGGCGGCATTGGGCTTCGGGGAGGCCGGCTTCGGCGGCGGCCTGGAAGTTGCGGGCGGCTTCGCGCCAGTCCTGTTTGACGCCGGCGCCGGCGGCGTAGATGCTGCCGAGGGCGAGCTGGGCGGGGGCGTGATTGGCGCGGGCGGCGCGGCGGTACCATTCGATGGCGTCCTTGAAGCTGGCGGGGGTGCCGAGGCCCAGCTCGTAGGCGCGGCCCAGTTTGAATTGGGCTTCGACGTTATTCTTTTTGGCGGCGGCGGTCAGCTCGGCCAGGGATTCCTGTCCCGACACGGCAAGATTCAGGGACAAGACGATCCCCACGGCCAGCCCCCAAACATCTGGCCGTTTGTTGTGCGTGCGGTTCATATAGCAAGCGTAATCTTTTGGGCGGGAAAAGACAAGCGCGGTTTTTGGGGATGGGGTCAGGCGGGCAGGGATTGGCGGATGAGGCGGAGGAGGTCGGGGTAGGTTTCGACGGCGGGGAATTGGGGGAAGTCGCGGCGGACGTTTTCCGGGGCGCGGAAGAGGAGGCCGACGTCGGCCTCTTTGAGCATGGCGGTGTCGTTGTAGGAGTCGCCGCCGGAGATGACGAAGTAGTTGAGGATTTTGAGGGCGGCGACGGTTTTTTGTTTTTGGTCGTTGATGCGGAGGCGGTAATCCACGATGCGGTCGTGGTGGACCACGAGGCGATGGCAGAGGAGGGTGGGCCAGCCGAGTTGTTTGAGGAGGGGGGTGGCGAACTGCTCGAAGGTGTCGGAGAGGATGAGGACCTGGGTGAAGGAGCGGAGTTCGTCGAGGAATTCGCGGGCGCCGGGCAGGGGGGCGAGGGTGCCGATGACGGCCTGGATGTCGGAGAGTTTGAGGCCGTGGCGGTCGAGGAGGGCGAGGCGTCCGCGCATGAGTTTGTCGTAATCGGGTTCGTCGCGGGTGGTGCGGCGAAGCTCCGGGATGCCGGTTTTTTCGGCGACGGCAATCCAGATTTCGGGGGTGAGGACCCCTTCCATGTCCAGGGTGACGATGGCCTGTTTCACGGGGCGGGAGTGTTTCAAAAACGGGCGCGGGTGTCCAGTCTGGGGCCGGTTGGGGGTGAGAAAATGTTTTGCAGAAAAGGCGGGGGTGTTTCAAGATGGGGTCATGCGCCGGATTTGGACATGGCTGGTGATGTTGCTGGTGGCCGCCGCGCCGGTGGCGGCCGCGGAGCTGATGCGGTTCAAGCTGACGGACGGCACGACGCTGGAGGGGGAGATAGGGAAGTTTTCCTTCACGCGGGACGGGTTGATGGTGCGGCTGCCGAATGGGAAATATTCGCCGCGGGTGCGGTGGACGAACATCAGCAAGGAGTCGTTGCAGCAGTTGGCGGAGGTGAAGGAGGCGCTGCCGTTTATTGAGGCGCTGCTGGAGCCGCCGGAGGAGCTGCGGTTTGAGGCGGAGGAGAAGGCGCGGGAGGTGGCGCGGACGATCAAGATCAATCCGGTGCCGAACCGGCCGGAGCGGCCGGCGGCGCCGTCGAAGGTGGGGGCGTTGTTTGCGTCGCCGGTGACGCTGGTGCTGGTGTTGTTGATTTGGGCGGGGAGTGTGTACGCCAGTTATGAGATCGCGATTTTCAAGAACCGGCCGCTGGCGCTGGTGATGCCGATAGCGGCGGTGTTTCCGGTGGTGGGGCCGATGGTGTTTTTCTGTCTGCCGCCGGCGCCGGTGAAGTCGGCGGAGGAGCTGGAGGCGGAGGCTGCAGCGGCAGCCGGGGCCCAGGAGGGGGAGGTGGCGGTGGAAGGGGCGGAGGTGGTGGCGGAGGAGGGCGCGGGGGCGCAGGAGCAGGTGGCGCCGGCGGAGCCGCAGTATCCGCCGCCGCAGGTGTTCAAGCGGGGGCAGTTTATTTTCAACCGGCGGTTTTTTGAGACGAAGTTTGCGCCTTTCTTCCGTCCGGCGCTGGGGGAGGCGGAGAAGGACATGGTGATCATCATTCGTTCGGCGCGGGGGGAGTATGTGGGGCATAAGTTCAGCAAGGCGGAGCCGAACAGTGTATTTCTCATGATCTTCAAGGGCAACGCCTCGGAGGAGGTCATGTTGCCGTATGTGGAGATCAACGAGGTCATCATCAAGCACAAGGATGCGCCGATGCCGTGATGTGGCATGGCCAAGCCCCGCCTCATTTTCATGGGGACCGCGCCGCTGGCGGCGGTGAGTCTGCGCGCGCTGCTGGCGTCGGGGTGCGGTGATTTGGTGGCGGTGGTGACGCAGCCGGACCGGCCGAAGGGGCGCGAGTTGAAGCTGCAGCCCAGCGCGGTGAAGGAGGTGGCGGTGGCGGCGGGGCTGGCGGTAATGCAACCGGAAAAGGCGCGGGAGCCGGGTTTTTTGGAGCAGTTAAGGGGGATGCAGCCGGATTTGGTGGTGGTGGCGGCGTATGGGCAGATCTTGCCGCAGGCGTTGCTGGATATTCCCCCGCACGGTTGTCTGAATGTGCATGCTTCTTTGCTGCCGCGGTGGCGGGGGGCGGCGCCGATTCAGTGGGCGATCATGGCGGGGGATGAGGAGACGGGGGTGACGATCATGAAGATTGATGCGGGGCTGGATACGGGGGACATGCTGGCCACGGTGAGGACTCCGATTTACGAGACGGATAATGCACAGACGCTGCATGATCGTCTGGCCGCGCTGGGGGCGGAGTTGTTGGTGCAGACGATTCCGGGGTATCTGGCGGGGCAGATTCGGCCGCGTCCACAGCCGGCGGAGGGGGTAACTTACGCGCGCAAGCTGACGAAGGAGGACGGGCGGCTGGATTGGCGGCAGAGTGCGCGTGAATTGTGGCTGAAGGTGCGGGCGCTGAATCCGTGGCCGGGGGCGTATGCGTATTGGGGCGAGGGGGGGCCGCGGTTGAGAATCTGGGAGGCGATGCCGGAGGCGGGAGGGGATGGGGCGCCGGGGCAGGTTGTGGGGGCGGGGAAGGGAGGGTTGGTGGTGGCGTGCGGCCAGGGGGCGTTGCGCATTCTTGAATTGCAGCCGGAGAACTCGCGGCGGATGGAGGTGGCGGCGTTTTTGGCGGGGCATCCGGTGAAGGCGGGGCAGCGGCTGGGTTGAGGGGCAATGGAGAGGCGGGGGAAGGAGGGGTGGGGCGTGAACAAGTTGTGAATAACGTGGGATAAGTGGGCATTGTTCAAGGGGGGATTTGGCGGCAAACTGGGGGCGCATGGGCAAACCTGCATTGGGACGAGGGCTGGGCAACCTGCTGGGGGATACCCAGATTGCGGACAAACCCGAGCCAGTCGGTGCGACTCCGGACCCCGCTGTGGCGGAGGTGAGTCCGGGGTTGGGTAATTTGTTGAAGGCGGGCCGTAATGGGGGCGGAGAAAAAGAGGGGGCCACTGCCGCCGCGGAGCTTCCATCAAGTACCACTGCGGCGGGGCAGGAATATCGGCCAAAGTCTGTGTACCGCCCGGAGGCGCCCGGGCCGAAGGCTGCGGTTGGGGAGGGGGCGGGCGGGCCGAGGCCGGAGATGCCGGAGGAGGCGCCAGTGCAGGCGCCGCGGTGGGTGTTGCTGGCGGCGGATGTGTTGCTGATTGCGCTGGCGATGTTGCTGGTGTTCAAGAGTCCGGCGCCGTTGAAGCCGTGGGAGATGACGCTCTGCCTGGCGGCGGTGATGTTGGGGGCGGTGCTGGCGTGTGTGGCGGCGTTAAGCCCGCCGCGGCGGTAGGGCAGGTTTTCTGAAGCCCGGCGGAGGGCATGGAAAGTGGTGGGGGCTAGGAGGGCGGGGGTAAAGGATTGAATGTTTGCCCCGCACAAGAGTTTTGATGTAATAAACCCTCGTATGAGGAGACAGCCTTTTTGGAGCCATCATGCCTGCTTGACCGGTAACTCCAACGAAGCGAAATCGGCGACTCTACCTGCCACTCAACCTTTCCTCTACTCTCAAATTTATAAATTAGCGTCCCCCTGAACACTGCTCGCCGATTTACGAGGTATGAATCGTTGTTAGCTTGACCTCGGCTCCGTGGGGTAGCCAGAAAAGATATGCGTTCAACTCCTCCTGCTGCCTTTCGTTGAGAATCTGCTTAATGATGCGCCTATCAAGGGAAGCCCCAAGGAACTGAACCCGCAGATCACCCGGCACGTATTCGGCAGCCTCCCAAGGGGTCGGTTCCTCTCCATCGGGCCGCGTCCATACGTTTGACGCGAGGTAGATATTTGAATCCGATGCGTCCTTAGGCGATTTCGAGTCCATAACAGATGTCCTGGATTTCCACAGCCTCCCTTTTCCCCTGCGAGCTGCTCATGGCCTCAACCTTTATGGTCAAGTCCTCCGTCACGTAGCAATTCACCATAATCCGATCCAAATCCGAAACTGCTAGGACAGTCCTGGCAGTTGGCACCAACAGATTACAATTCAGAGATTTCTGGATCGCGGCGTCGTTAGGGCGCTGCTGCTCGTAAAATAGTAGATGGGCACTGCCGTTACGACCATCCACGCAGTAGAACGTGAATGACTTTGACGCCAGTGGTGCCGCCAAGGTCTGCCCATGCTTGAATAACGGCAGGAAGCTCTTGTCAGCCAGCTTGACGGTCACGGGCTTCACCAGATACGGCTTCCATTTGTGAGCCGCAATCACTGCAGCACCCTTGGCGATAATCGAGTCTGCGTCTTTGACTGGCACGACCTTGGTCACGAAGATTTCGCGCATCATTTGGTGAACGAGCGGCGTGCGTGATGTACCGCCTATCAGCAGCACCAAGTCCACTGAGCCGGCTTCCACGCCCGCGCGGTGCAAGCATTCGTAAACCTTGGCCTTGGCCGCATCGACATCGGACTTGATAAGCTCTTCGTATTCCGGACGAGCCACGGTCTCCGAAAGATCATAGATATTACCCTCTTGGAAAGTATAGTTGGGGACGTTCACCTGCGCGTCGGCATCTGCGCTCAGCTTGATCTTCGCGTCCTCGACGTTGACCCATACACGATCCTTGGCTTCAGCGTCCAAAATGAGCTTGTCCACCCTTAATCCCGTCCGCTTCACGAACCTGTCCCTGACGAGGCCGATCAGTTTATCGGTGAACTCGTTGCCAGCGCAGTGCTCTAGATTCGAGTTGCCCAACTCGAATATGCGACCGTCTTGAACCTGAACCAGAGTGATGTCGAGCGTGCCGCCGCCCCAGTCGAACACCAAAACCTTCATCGGCCGGAGATGATGGAGATCGGTCTTTTGAGCGAAAAACCACCCAAACACCGCAGCAAAAGGCTCATGGGTGAAACTCTCGACTTGCAGCCCAGCCAACTCAATCGCACGCCGCAGCTCTCTGCGGTAACGCCCACTGGAGTTCACCGGCACGGTCGCTACACAGGAATGAAGGCCTTCAGCGGCGACTGGCAGCGTTTTTCGTGCGTGGTTCAACAGATGGGACAGAATATCAGCGCCAACTTCCCTGGCGGGCTTGCGCGTCGTGCCGATAATTGGAACCTCGCGCTCCTCGGCCATCAACCGTTTGACCGAATGGACAAAGCAATGCCCCATCGTGTTCTCCACCTGGTTCATCTGCCTGCGGGCCTCCCAGCCAACCACTGGCTGGCTCGAGTCCGGCCTATACCATACCAACGACGGATGCGGACGCCCGGCGTCCATGAAAGCGCCCGGCATCTCCGCGATTTCAGTATTATAATAAGCGATCAAGGAATTGGTTGTGCCGAAATCGATGCCGAAACCTTTCATGGTCATCCCTCCTTTGCTTGCAAGACTTGTTCCATCTCGCCGAGCAGGCGTACAATCTGATCCACGGCGGGAACGGGTCGGTTCGCGTAAAGTCGCGCATCACCAATTTTGGGAAGGATTTTGGATTGGAGGTCAGCCAGCAGCATTTTCTTGCCCTCGGCGACCATCGAGTTCGCGTGGTTGATGGCTTGCTCATGCAAATGCTTCCATCGGGAGACCTCAGCGGTCAGGTTGGTAACCTGAGTCTGCATCCGCGCTATTTCGCTTTCCAACTTGCGGATGGTTTCAGCTTGCTCGCCGATAGTCCGTCTTTGTTCAGTGAGTGCCCCCTCAACTTGCTCCAACCTCATGATAGCCGCATTGGCGGTTGATTCCCTTTCTTGCAAGTGCGTGAGCACTGTCTCTACGGTTGAGGAGATTTCAACAACTTTGGAAAACCTGGGGTGCTCGCCTTTCAGTGCCGTGAACAGTGCCCTGGCGAGGTTGCTCATAACAAAACCATTGCGAGGGCTGCGTCCAGTGGCCCTTTTTTTATCCTCCGGGCTCAGTGCTTCGCGCACCAACAGCCCGACCTCCCGCAGGCATTTAAGAAATGTCTCTGGGTTGCGAAACCGCGCGATCAACACCAAAGACACCCCTCGGAGCCGATCAACGGTAATTGGCTCTCCGTCAGGAGAGCGTGCACACTGCGACCGCAGCCATGCGAGCATCGGCTCCGATTCGTGAGCCTCAGGGGGCGGTCTGCTAAACCACGAACAAGTGATCCGCCATAAGGCCGGTTTAAGCAAGACCAACTTGGGATGGGGTTTGGCTGCTGTTTCCAGATCGCCAAGAATCTCGTAAACCAGCGCCTGGTTTCCCGGTGAACCGGCAATTAAGTCCGCGATCTGGGTCACCTGGGCATTGGTTGGCCGCTTGCCTGCGGCTTTCAGCAGCCGCTTGATTTCAGGCGTCTTCAATGAACCAGGCGCTTTTAACTTCGCGGCCTGGAGCAGCGCGTCGAAAGTGGGTTGGTGTGTCACGTCCATAGTATTCAAGAACCTTTGAGAAAGCGGTTTGCCTCTTTTCTAAACGACTCCACTGTGCAATGGGCGAGTTGTTCAGCGAAAAACTTCGCCTCGGTTGATCGGCCCAAAGCCCGTGCCGTCCGGTAGCGCAGAAACCACAAGCGGTATTTGGCCTGATCGTCGCCGGGAGTGATCCGCTGCTCTGCTTCTTCGCACCCCCCTAGCGCCTCCTGCGGCTTCCCTTCCATCACAGCAGAGACGGCATCGAAAATGGACGCATCACCATCCGTAATAGCGATCTCGCATGGCACGAACTCCTGACCGGCATCATGGCCGGACATTGAGGCGTCCATGTCGCTACCATTTGTTCCGAAGAATGCCGCAACCCGGCGTAGGCGCGGAAAGGGCAGGCGTGGCGAAATACTGCCGAAGGAGTTGACCCGATACAGGAAGTAGCTGCTGATAAGCAGCGCCAGCGGGTCGTCGAAATCCCTCAAGACATCGAAGGACTTCTCCAAATGCCGCGCATATTCCGACTTTTGGTTCTGCTCCAGCCATAGGCCCAGATAATACTCATAAATCGCCAGGCGATGCCGCTCCTCATCGGTGCTCAAGCCGGGTTCGTTCATCACGTCCAACTCGAATCGGACCACGTTCGGCCACGCCCAAGTGCTGATGCTGGTGTTGGCCCGGCTGACGCACTCGATCAAGTAAGGGGTAAGGCGGGCCTGAAAGACCTGCCTCTTAAAAGAGACGGCGTATTCTCGCTTGAAGACACCGATGCCGAGGACAAGCAACACGATCTCCTCGTCAGCAGGCGTGATGGTAAGGAGTTGACCATCTTTGAAACGATTCTCTTCGCGGGACCGGAGTTTGGATGTGACCGAAACCTCAATGCCGTTGGGTAACGCAGGGCACCGCACCTTCAAATGGACTGGCCGCACGCGGAACACGGCGCGATCAGGCACGATGCGGTCATCGTGCTCCAGGAAGATCGCAGCATCCCGATGATCCTTGAGAAAGTGGGTTTCGAGCTGTTCCTTGGCCGTAGTCTCGAACGAACAGAATGGGCAACGGTGGTGTGGAACTGGAGTGTCAGCCTGGAAGTCGAGCCAAGTCCCAAAAATGTTTTGGGAGTGGATTTTCTCAATGTCTTCTTTGTATTTTGCGTAACCCATAAATGACGACCTACTTCCACTTGACAATCTGGCTGATGCCCGGCTTTTTCAGGGCGGTGTTTAAGCGGTAAAAGATCTGAGCCTCTTTGTGCCTGGCCTTTACCTTGACCTCGATTTTCACATCCTCTGCCTGTGCCGGGCTGGTGAGCACTTCCAGGCTAAACAGATTCCACTGCCCCGGCTTTAACTGGCATCGCCAGCAGGCCGCCAGCGATGACTGTTGAGCTGGCGGTTGGCGCCGTGACTGATTCCATGGCAGCACCGGGGGAGAATTTGCCGCGGTGGGTTTGAACAGCGGCGTGGGTGGTTCTACACCGCCTCCCTTGAGCGCTGGAGTCTGAGCCTGCAATTTGGCCCTGCTTGCCTGGGGCCGCTCCCCAGTCTCGCGCTTCTCCTCGCCGGACACTTTTTCCATGTGCGTTTCCAGCTTCCGAAGCTCATCCGCCAGGGGCGTCAACGTCCCGAAGCAAACTTTTTCCAGGTTCGGCGCGGCGAGCCAGTCGTTGAAGTCCGCTGCCTCCAGTCGGGCAAGTTCTGCCTCTAATTCAAGCCGCGACTTAAGCACTGGGGCGTAGGCGTCGTGGATGTCCTTGAGATCGGCCGGGCGTTCGGCCTTGAACTCCCCCACCAGCGCAGCTTCATTCTCCGGGATGAGGTGGTGGCGTTTCTCTAGGTTGAAGAAGGCCCCCCATGGCACAAAGGTCTGGCTCAGGTCGGACTTCACGAGGCCCTCGCGGATGACGTATTCGGCATCGGTCTTCTGGTTGCGCCCGTCTTCGGACTTCGTCTGCTCTGGCTGGCCGCGAAATTCGGAATGATCTATGTTGGCGCACAGGATGTCAGCGGCTTTTTCCAGAAAGGCGTCCAGCTTCGCCTGTGTCATCCGCCGTACGGGGCGGGTTTTGATGCCGTTAGCCATGCGTTTTGTTTTTGGGCCGGCCTGCAAGTGACGCCAGGGAAAATTGTTACCGGCTTTTCGCCATCCAGACGGCCGAAATGCGCAATGAGCGCGCTGATTTGGGGGCCAGACTCATCTCGCACCTTTCAGCGTCAGATTTGTACGGGAAAAATACCCAGGAGATGCTGCGCTTTCAATGTGAAAAGTAAGGCTTATGGTGAAGGATGGGAATGGGATGGACAATGGGGGATATGAAAGGGGGAGGTGTGGACGGTTGGGGGGAGGCGTGGCGTTTACAAGGCCCGAGGGTGGCGCTTGGGACTGAGAAACGGCTTTTGGGCCTGCGGCTGTCTCTTATACACATCT
>JAOAIT010000057.1 GCA_026414565.1 Verrucomicrobiia bacterium | reverse complement strand
ACCATCCGCCCCCCGCACATACCCCATCACATTCCCATTCCCATCATAGAACGGAAAATACACCCCCGCATCCGGGCCATGATGAATCACCGTCGCCAACAACCCGCCCACGTTGCAAGCATCGTTCAGAGGAGAGGAATCTTGGGAGATGGGATTTGTCTCCTCCCTGGCCTCATACGTGCCGATGGTTCCCCACGCTTGCATGGTTTCCGGCTGACCCGAAGCCAATATCCACCAAAACCTCTCTTCGTTCAAGGCCATACATGGGGAGAGGGAAATGCAAAGTGCAAAGTGCAAAGTGCAAAATGCAAAGCCGGAGGGGGCGGAGGCGAAGGTGCAAAATGGTGTGCATCAGTTCTGAATGTTAATCCTTGTCGGATTGGTTTGGCTTCGGGGGGGGCCGGAGGCGGCACGCGAGACGCGTGCGTTCCCCGAGACCGAGGGGAAAGGCAGAGGGGGAAATGCAAAATGCAAAGTGCAAAGTGCAAAATGCAAAACCGGAGAATTGTCGCAGGCGAATGTGTAAGAGGGTGAGGATCAGTCCTAATGGTTAATCCATGCTGGATTGGTATGGCTTCGGCGGGGGCCGGAGGCGGCGCGCGGGACGCGTGCGCTCCCCGAGACGGTAAAATCCGTCAGCGGCCAGGGCCGGGGGGTTGGGTGGGTGAAATTGTCTGAGTTGGCGGTTGCACGGGTCAGGTTTTTAGGGCATAAGTGGGGGTATGACAGGCATTGTATTATTGGTGGTGCTGGGGGTGGTCCTTGGGCTGGTGGTGTTGGTGGGGTTGTGGCTCATGGTCACTTACAACGGGCTGGTGGGCTTGCGGCAGAAGGTGAAGAATGCATGGGCGCAGATTGAGGTGCAGCTCATTCGGCGGCACGATTTGATTCCGAACATTGTGAATACGGTGAAGGGGTATGCGGCGCATGAGAAGGGCACGTTGGAGGCGGTGGTGAATGCGCGGGCCAAGGCCACCAGTTGCACGTTGCCGGCGGAGCGGATCAAGGCGGAGGGGGAGTTGAGCAGCGCGCTGGCGCGGTTGATGGCGATCAGCGAGGCGTATCCGGATCTCAAGGCGAATCAGAATTTTCTGGCGTTGCAGGAGGAGCTGACGTCCACGGAGAACCGGATAGCTTTTGCGCGGCAGGCGTATAATGACGCTGTGACGCAGTTGAACACGCGGGTGAAGATGTTTCCCACGGTGTTGGTGGCGGGGATGCTGGGTTTTCAGGAGGAGCCGTTTTTCGAGGCGCCGGAGGCCGAGCGCAAGGCGCCGACGGTGCAGTTTTAATTGATTTGGAGAGTGGATTGCCGAGGCTTGGGTTGTGGACCCTGTTGTCATCCGTTTTGGCCCGCTGACCGTTCACTGGTACGGGGTGTTTATCGTGCTGGCGATGGTGCTGGGGATTTATCTGGCGGCGCGGCGGGGGTTGCGGGAGCGGGTGGAGCCGGAGGTGTTTTACGATTTGCTGCCGTGGATAATTGTGGGGGGGGTGGCGGGGGCGCGGTTGTTGTTTGTGGTCACGTATTGGGAGCAGAATTTCAGCGGGCGGCCGTGGTGGCATGTGGTGGCGGTGTGGGAGGGGGGGCTGGTGTTTCACGGGGGCCTGGCCGGGGCGGCGGTGGCGGTGGTGGGGTTTGCGCGGCGGCGGCGGCTGCCGTTGTGGGTGCTGGCCGATGCGCTGGCGCCGAGTCTGGCGGCGGGGCATGTGCTGGGGCGGATGGGGTGTTTGATGAATGGTTGTTGTTATGGGAGGCCGACGGCGGTGGCGTGGGCAGTGCGGTTTCCGCTGGAGCATGAGACGCATGGGGTGGCGGTGCATCCCACGCAGTTGTACGAGGCGGGGCTGAATTTGTGTTTGTATCTGGGGCTGGCGGCGCTGTATCGGCGCAAGCAGTTTGATGGGCAGGTGTTTGCGGCGTATTTGATCGGCTACGCCGTGCTGCGGGCCGGGGTGGAGTTTTTCCGCGGGGATTATCCCAACGTGGTGGGGGGGTGGATGACGCCGGGGCATTGGACGAGTCTGGTGGTGTTGGGGGTGGGCGTAGGTTTGTATTACCGGCTGCCGCGGGTGCTGGCGCGGCGGGGGGGGCCGGGGGCGGAAGGGTGAGTTGGCCATGCCGGCGGCGTCCCCCATTTTTCTTACCGGCCCCACGGCGGTGGGGAAGTCGGCGGTGGCGCTGGTGTTGGCGGAGCGTTTGGGGGGGGAGATCCTCTCGGTGGATTCCATGCAGGTGTATCGCGGCCTGGACATTGGGACGGCCAAGCCTTCCCCCGCCGAGCGGGCGCGTGTGCGGCATCACTTGATTGATGTTTGCGAGTTGCGGGAGGATTTTAACGCGGCGCGGTTTGTGGCGCTGGCGGGCCAGGCCGTGGCGGAGATGGAGCGGCGGGGGCGGGTGCCGATTTTTTGCGGGGGCACGGGATTGTATTTCAAGGCGTGGCTGGCGGGGCTGGCGCCGTTGCCGGAGCCGGAGCCGGGGTTGCGGGCGGAGCTGGAGGCCACGCCGTTGGAGGAGCTGTTGAAGGAGTTGCAACAGAAGGATCCGGTGACGTGGGCGCGGGTGGATCGGCGGAATCCGCGGCGGGTGGTGCGGGCGGTGGAGATTTTGCGGTTGTCGGGGCGCTCGGTGAGCGAAGCCGCCAGGAATTGGGGCGGGGCGGCGGGAGTGGGGGCGAAGGTGTATGCGCTGCGGCGAGGGGCGGAGGATTTGCGGCGGCGGATCGAGGCGCGGGTGGAAGCGATGTTTGCGGCGGGGCTGGTGGAGGAGACGCGCCGGTTGCTGGCGGCGGGCCTGGCGGAGAACCGGACGGCGCTGCAGGCGATCGGTTATCGGCAGGTGGTGGAGCATTTGCGCGGCGAGCGGGACTTGGCGGCCACGGTGGGGCTGGTCAAGCAGCGCACGTGGCAATTTGCGCGGCGGCAGATGACGTATTGGCGGCATCAGTTGCCGGTGGTGTGGGTGGACTGGCCGGAGGGGATGACGGTGGAGGCGATGGCGGAGCGGCTTATTGAAATGCGGGATGCCGCCGTGTGAAGGCGCCTGGTTCGAGGCGGGCAAGGGCAGGGGGAAGCTTGAAAGCGGGGGTAAAGGACGTATATTGGGTTGGTGAAAGTAACCGCCACAAAATTGGCCCACGACAGCAAAGCCGTGCTGGATGAGGTGATCAAGAAGGGCATGTCAGCCGTTATTGAGCGCCACGGCAGGCCTGTGGCGGAGCTCCGTCGGAAACCCGGTGTGAGCCGGGCTGAATTGACGAGGCGGCTCAAGCATTGCCCCTTCACCAAAGAGGAGACAGAACGTTTCCGCCGGATTATTGAGGCTGCCAACGACGCATATGCCCACGGCGATTGATACCAGCGTTCTCATCCACGCAGAACATGCAGGGAATCTGGACATTCTGCTCCCCCAGGGGGAAGAGGGGCCCTTTTACATTCCGGCCCATGCGGCGGCCGAATTTTTAGCCGGGTTATACCCGCCCGCAACCCCGAGAATGCAGGAAAGAACCAGGCGCTTTTATCAAGAATACTTGCGCGATTTGGTGGATGTGTTTGGGGAGGCTGAAGCGGCGGAGCTTGCCCGGCTAAACGCCGAAATGCGCCGCATGGGGAAACCGTTGAAATTTTATGACGCGGCAATTGCGGCCACCGCAAGGGCGCGTGGTGATAAATTGATTACTTCCGACGATGACTTTGACCGGGTGAGCAACCTGAATTTGATCAAGATTTAGAGCCCACTGTTCCGGAGGCCTGATTTTTCTGGTGGCAGGAAAAGCGTCGTAGCCAGATTGCGCCTTTCAAGGGCCCAACCGTGATTACGGGCCGGTTTGGGGCGGGGATGATTTGGGGGGCGGCGGGACTTTTTCGACGCGCAGGGAGTCCAGGGCGAAACGCACTTCACCGGCGGCCTGGCGCAGCTCGCAGATGAGTTCAAGTTCTTCAAAAGGGGCGGCGATTTCCACGGGGCAAACCAGGGTGGTCCACTGCGGGGCGTGGGTGGTGTAGGCGGTGGGATGGCGGGGATCGCCACTGGCCCGGAGGCCGACGCCCACGGGCGGGCTGGCCTGGGCAGGCTTGAGGGAGGAGATTTTGACGTCGGCGCAAAAGCGGTACTGGCCGGCGGGCAGGGTGACACGGGCGCGCCAGGAGGCAGTGAGCGGTTGGTCAGCGGCGATCAGGAGGGAGTTGGTGCCCTGGGAGTCAGGGCCTTGTTCCAGGCGGGCGGGGGTGGTGTCCTCCTGCCGCCTCCAAGTGCGGAGGGGGGCGGAGTTGCGGGTGAATTTCAAGGTGGCGGAAGGGGGTTCTTTAAGTTGCCGCTCGATGCTGCGGGCGCGCTCCATGATGCGCCGGCGCAAGTCCTGGGCAGGGCCGGCCAGGTCGCGAGCGAGGTGGGCGTAATCCTTGGGGATAGTCTTTTTGATGCGCTGCTCAAGGTGCCATAACTGATTGGTCAGGTCGGCGGCGTGATAAACCCGCTGGTATTTCTCATAATATTGTTGGCGGTAAAGGCGGCGGCCTTCGCCGGTGCGCATGACGGCGAGGGCCAGCATGCCCTGCAGGGGACTGAGCAGCGGACCTTCGGGCTGGCTGAACATCTGGTCGGTGCCGTGGGGCAGGAACACCATGCGCCCGGAGGTGGGGTCGCTGTAGATGCGGTAGTTGTTGCGATTCATGGGGTAGCCGTCCCAGTCCCAGGTCATGTTCTCGATGGCCATGTAATTCATGAAGCGCTCCATATCGAGCACCCTGCACAGCCGCTCCCAGCGGCGGTCCAGGTCTTTTTCCTGGGCGGCGGCCGCCAGGGCCTTCAAGTCGGAATGGTCATCGGGGCCGTTGCCGCAGTCTTTTTCCAGGGGGTCGGTGATGTCCTTGACGAAGCCGCCGTCGTAGAGGTTGCCGGAGGGATCGCGGAAATGCAGGCTGAGGAATTCCTTGGTGAAACCCTCCTTGAGCACGTAGAGGCCCAGTTTGCGGCCGTTCATTTCCACCACCGCATGCGCCACGCGCGGGGCGGGCACGTCGGCGGCGCGGAACATGACGCCGCAAATATATTCGGCCATATAGCTGGGGTCCTGGACGCTGTTGTTGAGGTGGATTTTGCTCAGGCCGTAGAAGGATTGGTTGCGGGTGAAGCGGTCCAAGGAGATGGTGAGGGCGGGTTTGTCGTCCACGTGGCGGAAGCTGCCGGCGGCGCCTTTCAGATGCACGGCCACATCGCGGTAATGGATGTCGCCGTCGAAGAGCTGCGCGCGCACATAACGGCGCGGGTCGCGGCGCAGGGACTCCAGGGCGGAGGGCTCCAATTGGAGGCGCAGATGCAGGACGCCGCGGTTGGTGGTGAACAACTCTTCGCCGGGCTTGAGCTGGGGGGGCCGGCGGGGCGGCGGCTGGAAAGCGGGCGGGCGGTTGGTGGCGGAAATTGCCGGGGTATTGGTTTTAACCGGCTGCCCCTCGGCGGCGCAAAATCCCAGCAGCAGGCCCAGCCCGGCCAGGATCATCCAGGAGCCGGGACGCCGGGGCCAGGGCCGCCCGTGGCGGGAGGGCGGCGGCGATGGAGGCGGCATCAGATGCATCAATGCAAAGACCCTAACACACCGGCGGCTGTTCAAAAAGGGCAATCGGGGTGGCTGGAAAAATGGCGGGGAGGCCGCCTGGGACGGGTGGGGAACGGGGGCGCGGGAGGGAGGAGCTGTTTTTTGAAGGCGGGCAAGGCAAAATATGCAAAACAATGAACAAAGCAAGGTTGGGCAGAAGCGGTGAGGGGGTGCATGATTAGAAGGCGGAAATGGTACGATGGGCGGCGGCGTGATTTAAGAATTGCTAATTCAACGCAGGCCGGAGTAGAATCCGAGCTTTTAAGGCGCCCACCTACGGAAGCTGGCCCGCCGGAGCGGGTGAGGCCAGGCCGCCGGCAGCCGCGCCCGCGCAAGATGGAGCATTTTTATGAACAGACCATACATAACGATTGATGGCAACGAGGCGGTGGCGTATGTCGCGTATCGTTGCAATGAAGTCATGAGCATTTATCCGATCACCCCCTCCTCCAACATGGGGGAATGGTGTGATCAGTGGGCCTCGGAAGGCATTCCCAACCTGTGGGGCACGGTGCCCCAGGTGGTGGAGATGCAGAGCGAGGCCGGCGCGGCGGGCGCGGTGCACGGGGCGCTGCAGACGGGGGCGCTGACCTGCACGTTCACGGCGGCGCAGGGGTTGCTGCTCAAAATCCCCAACATGCTCAAGATTGCCGGGGAGCTGACGCCGACGGTGTTTCACATCTCGGCCCGCACGGTGGCGACGCATGCGCTGTCCATTTTCGGGGATCACAGCGACGTGATGATGGCGCGCATGACGGGCTTTGCGCTGCTCAGCTCGACCAGTGTGCAGGAGGCGATGGATTTTGCGTTGATTGCCCAGGCCTCGACGCTGGAGTCGCGGGTGCCGTTTCTGCATTTCTTCGACGGTTTCCGGACCTCGCATGAGGTGTCGAAGATTGAACTGGTGACGGAGGACGACATGCGGGCCATGATTGACGAGAAGTTGATTCTGGCCCACCGCCAGCGGGCGTTGAATCCGGACAATCCGGTGTTGCGCGGGACGGCGCAAAACCCGGACGTGTTTTTCCAGGCGCGCGAGGCCTGCAATCCGTTCTACCTGGCGTGTCCGGACGTGGTGGAGCGGGTGATGGACAAGTTTGCGGCGTTGACGGGCCGGACGTACAAGCTGTTCCAGTACGTGGGCGCGCCGGATGCCGAGCGCGTGATCGTTCTCATGGGGTCCGGCGCCGAGACGGCGCATGAGACGGTGGAGTACCTGACCGCCCGCGGGGAGAAGGTGGGGGTGCTGAAGGTGCGGCTGTTCCGGCCGTTTGACATCCGCCGGTTCATGGAGGCGCTGCCGCCGACGGTCAAGGCCATCGCCGTGCTGGATCGCTGCAAGGAGCCGGGGGCGTCGGCCGAGCCGCTGCATCTGGACGTGCAGAACGCGCTGGTGGAGGGGCTGGGGGCCGGTTACGGCCAGCTCAAGAGCCTGCCCAAGGTGGTGGGCGGCCGGTATGGGCTGTCCTCGAAGGAATTTACGCCGGCGATGGTCAAGGCGGTGTTTGACAATCTGGCGGCGGCGCAGCCGCGGAATCACTTCACGGTGGGCATCGAGGATGACGTGACGCACTTCAGCCTGCCGTATGATCCGGAATTTTCCACCGAGCCGGATGATGTGGTGCGGGCGATGTTTTACGGGCTGGGTTCGGATGGGACGGTGGGCGCGAACAAGAATTCGATCAAGATCATTGGCGAGAACACCGACAACTACGCCCAGGGCTACTTTGTGTATGACTCGAAGAAGGCCGGGGCGGTGACCATTTCGCATTTGCGATTTGGGCCGCGGCCGATCCGCTCGACCTATCTGATCAGCAAGGCCAATTTTGTGGCCTGCCATCAGCCGGTGTTTCTGGAGCGGTATGACATGCTGAAGCCGCTGGTGCCGGGTGGCACGTTCCTGCTGAACACGCCGTTCTCGAAGGACGAAGTGTGGGATCGGCTGCCCCGGCCGGTGCAGAAGGCGTTGATCGAGAAGAAGGCCAAATTCTACGTCATTGACGCCATCCGGGTGGCGCGGGAGACGGGCATGGGTTCGCGCATCAACACCATCATGCAGACGTGCTTCTTTGCGCTGGCGGGCGTGCTGCCGCGCGAGGAGGCGATTGCGGAGATCAAAAACGCCATCAAAAAGACCTACGGCCGCAAGGGGGATGAGGTGGTGAACAAGAACATTGCGGCGGTGGATCAAACGCTGGCGAATCTGTTTGAAGTCAAGGTGCCGGACAAGGTGACCAGCACGCGCGAGCTGCCGCCGCCCTTCACCGCCAATGCGCCCAAGGATATTGCCAACACGCTGGGCCGCATTTACGGCAACGAGGGCGACTTGCTGCCGGTGAGCTGCTTCACGCCGGACGGCACCTTCCCCACGGGCACGGCGCAGTACGAGAAGCGCAACCTGGCGCTGGAAATCCCGGTTTGGGATGAAACCATCTGCATCCAGTGCGGCAAGTGCGCGGCCATCTGCCCGCATGCGGCCATCCGGCCGAAGGTGTACGAGGCCAAATACCTGGCGGGGGCGCCGGCCACCTTCAAGAGCACGGACGCGCGCGCGCCGGAGTTCAAGGGGTTGAAATACACCCTGCAGGTGGCGGCGGAGGACTGCACCGGCTGCGTGCTGTGCGTGGACGTGTGTCCGGTGAAAAACAAGAGCGACTCGAAGCTCAAGGCCATCAACATGCGGCCGCAGATGCCGCTGCGCCTGACCGAGCGCGAGAACTGGAACTTCTTCCTGACCATTCCGGAGGTGGACCGCCGGAAGGTCAAGGTGTCGCAACTCCGGCAGCAGCAGTTGTTGCAGCCGCTGTTTGAGTTTTCCGGCGCCTGCGCCGGCTGCGGGGAGACGCCGTATTTGAAGATGCTGACGCAGTTGTTCGGGGATCGGATGGTGGTGGCCAACGCCACGGGCTGCTCCTCCATTTACGGCGGCAACCTGCCCACCACGCCCTGGTCCAAGAACCATGAAGGGCGCGGGCCGGCGTGGAACAACTCGTTGTTTGAGGACACGGCGGAGTTTGCGCTGGGCTTCCGGGTGTCGCTGGACAAGCAGGCGGAGCTGGCGCGGGAGCTGGCGCAGAAGCTGGCGCCGTTGCTGGGCGACGAGCTGGTGCGCGGGCTGATCACGGCCGATCAATCCGACGAAGCCGGCATTTACGAGCAGCGCCAGCGGGTGGCGGCGCTGAAGGAGAAGCTGCGCGGGCAGAACACCAGCGAGGCGCGCATGCTGCTGGGCGTGGCCGACAGCCTGGTGCGCCGCAGCGTGTGGGCGGTGGGCGGGGACGGCTGGGCGTATGACATTGGTTACGGTGGCCTGGATCACGTGCTGGCCAGCGGCCGCGATGTGAATCTGATCGTGCTCGACACCGAGGTGTACTCCAACACCGGCGGCCAGGCGTCCAAATCCACGCCGCGGGGCGCGGTGGCGAAGTTTGCCGCGGGCGGCAAGCCGGTGAGCAAGAAGGACCTGGGCCTGATTGCCATGAGCTACGGGTCGGTGTATGTGGCGTCGGTGGCGATGGGCGCCAAGGACGAGCACACGCTGCGCGCCATGATTGAGGCCGAGTCGTACCCCGGGCCGTCCATCATCATTGCCTACAGCCATTGCATTGCGCACGGCATTGATCTGGACCGCGGGATTGGCGCCCGGCAGCAGAAGCTGGCGGTGGAATCCGGGCAGTGGCTGTTGTACCGGTATGATCCGCGCCGCGCCGAGAAGGGCGAGAATCCGCTGCAGTTGGACTCGCCTGCGGCGAAGCTCAAGGTGCAGGATTATCTGATGAGCGAAAACCGCTTCAAGATGCTGATGAAGAGCAAGCCGGAGGACGCGCGGCGGTACTTCGAGCAGGCGCAAAAAGATGCCGAGGCGCGGTGGCAGTTGTATGCCTACCTGGCGGCGCGGAAATATGGGCCGGCCCAACCGGCTGCGCCGGCGGCTTCCTGAGCAATTAACCCGGCGTCGGATTCCCCGGCCTGCGTGGCCGGGGGGTCCCGCCGGGGGCAACCTTAAGCGACAACCCAGAACCGAAACCTGTATGGATCTCTCAACCACATATCTCGGATTGAAACTGCGCACGCCGCTGGTGCCCTCGGCCTCGGTGTTGAGCGAGAAGATTGACAACCTGAAGCTGATGGAGGACTCCGGCGCCAGCGCGGTGGTGCTGCACTCGCTGTTTGAGGAGCAGTTGCGGCAGGAGGCCGGCGATTTGGAGGAGGCCCTGACCCAGGGCACGGAGAGCTTTGCCGAGGCGCTGAGTTATTTCCCCGAGCCCAAGGACTTCAAACTGGGGCCGGAGGAGTATCTGGAGCACATCGCCAAGGCCAAGGCGGCGGTGAAAATTCCCGTCATTGCCAGCCTCAACGGCTCCTCGGTGGGCGGCTGGATTGAGTATGCCCGGCAGATTCAGCAGGCCGGCGCCGACGCGCTGGAGTTGAACATCTACTACATTCCCACCGATCCCCACCAGACGGGGGCGGAGGTGGAGCAGCGGTATCTGGACATCATCAAGGCGGTGCGCGCGGTGGTGAGCATTCCGCTGGCGGTCAAGCTCAGCCCGTATTTCAGCAGCCTGGCCAACATGGCGGCGCGGATTGACAAACTGGGGGTCAACGGGCTGGTGTTGTTCAACCGGTTTTACCAGCCGGACATCAACCTGGCCACGCTGGAGGTGGAGAACACCGTGCTGCTGAGCACGCCGCAGGCGCGGCGGCTGCCGTTGCGGTGGATCGCCATTCTGTACGGCAAGGTCAAGGCGGACCTGGCGGCCACCAGCGGCATCCACACCGCGCAGGATGTGCTCAAGACCCTGATGGCCGGCGCCCGGGTGACCATGCTCTGCTCCGCCCTGATGAAGCACGGCATCCCGCACCTCAAAATCGTCGAGGCCGACATGGCCCGGTGGATGGAGGAGAACGAGTATGAGTCGGTGCAGCAGATGATTGGCAGTGTGAGCCAGAAGAACTGCGCCGATCCCAGCGCCTTCGAGCGCGCCCAATACATGCGCACGCTGCGCAGTTTTGTGCCGTCGCAACTGGCTTGATTCCCAGGGTGTTCCTCCGCGCCCAGCCCGGCCGGGATTCCCGGCCGGGTTTTTTATTCGGCCGGCGGCGCCGGCCGGGCCGGGGTTGTCCCCCTTCCCGGGGTGGGGGCGGGCGCGGCCGGCAATCTTTTTTCTTGTGGCCAATCCGGCCTTTTCCCCGCTACATTCACGCCATGCAAGACCCCTATTCGGCGCATAGCCTGGCGTGGCAGATGAATCGCCGTGAATTTCTGCGGGCCACCGGCTGGCTGGCCGCGGGCGCGGTGGCGGGCCAGTTGGGGGCCGCCGGGGCGGCGCCCAAGACCTTGTTTGGCTCCAATGTGTACGGCTGGACCCAGTATTACCAGCGGGAGAAAAAGCCTTTCAATCTGGATGAGGTGATCGCGGCGCTGGCCGATTGCGGCTACGACTACCTGGAGAATTTTCTCGACGCCAATAATCCGGAGTCCGCCGCGCGTTTTGCGGAAAAACTGCGCGCCCGGGGCATGCGACCGGTGAGTCTGTACACCGGCGCGGCGCTGCATGAGGCCGCCCGCGCGCGGGAGGTGGTGGCGCGGCTGCTCAAATGCGCGGCGGTATGCAAGGAGGCGGGTTTTGAGGCGTTAAGCTGCAACCCGGATCCCCTTGGCCGCGAGAAAACCGAGGAGGAATTGAAGAACACCGTTTCCGCCCTGAAGGATTTGGGCCAGGGCTTGAAGGAGCTGGGGCTGAAGCTGGGCATCCATCATCATCTGCCGGAGATGCAGAATCAGGGGCGCGAGTTTCATTATGTCCTGCGCCAGACGCCGCCCGAGACGGTGGGGCTGTGTTACGATGTGCATTGGGTGTGGAAGGGGGGCCTCCAACCCATGGAGGTGCTGCCCGAATATGGGCGGCGCATCGTGACGTGGCATCTGCGGCAGAGCCGCAACGGGGTGTGGCATGAGGTGCTGGATAAGGGCGACATTGATTACGAGGCGGTGGCCCGCTACGCCCGGGAGCATCAACTGGCCCGGCGTTTCACCGTCGAGCTGGCGCTGGAGGGCAAAACGGAGGTCACCCGCTCGGCGGTGGAGAATCACCGGCTCAGCCTGGCCTGGGCCAAAAAAGTATTCGGCGCATGAAACTGCGCTCCTTCCTGCTGCGGGGGCTGGCCGCCGGCCTGGCGCTGGGCTGGCTGGGGTGCCGCACGCCGCAGCAAGCGGCTTCGCCGGTGGCGGAGGCGCGTTATCCGGTGCGGATCGCCCTGCTGTCCGATGTCCACATCACCCACCGGCTGAAGGAGGATCAGCCGGTGCGCGAGCGGCGGTTGCAGGAGGCCATCGCCGCCGTCAACGCGGAGAAGGTGGATTTGGTGTTGCTGGGCGGGGATTTGACCGAGGACGGCACGGCGGCCGAGCTGCGGGATTTTCAACGGCTGGCGCGGGGGTTTCAGGCGCCGGTGTGGTATGTGCCCGGCAACCATGACATTGGCAACAAACGCCTCGAGGGCAAAAAAGAATCGGTGACCTCGACGCGGTTGCAGCGGTATGAGTCCCTGCTCGGTCCCTCCTGGTGGGTGCGGGAACATGCCGGGGTGCGCGTGGTGGGCGTGAACGGCCCCCTGCTGGGCAGCGGCCTGCCCGAGGAGCCCCGGATGTGGGCGGATTTGGAGCAGGCCCTGGCCCGGACCTCCGCGGTGCCCACGCTGGTGCTGGTGCATTTTCCGCCTTTTCAAAGCTCCAACAGCGAGCCCGGGGGGGGTTACTGGAATTTGGAGCCCTACCCGCGCGCCCGTTTGCTGGGGCTGGCCCGGCAGGGGGGGGTGAAAACCATTTTGAGCGGGCATCTGCATCGCAACCTGACCAATCACCACGAGGGCATCACGCTCCTGACCACCACCACCATTGGCGTGGGGGATCCCAAGAAGAATCCGCCGCGTGGCTGGATGTTGTTGACGGTGGAAAAAGACGGGCGGCTGGGCATCCAGGTGCGCACGGTAAGAGATGGAGCCGCGGCAAGAGAGGGAGCGGCGGCCCCGTCCCGGAACTGACCTGCCACAGCCGGGGGCGGATGGAGTTGGCGGGGTGCCGCCGGAGGGAGATAGTGCTTTTTGGGCTTTTCCCGGCGAACAGCCTTTTCTTGGAGGTTTTTTCGCTTTTTTGCTTTGCGGCCCTCCCCAATTTTGATTACACAAATTGTGAACCCAAAACTTTATAAATTTTTTTCGTATGAAGCGCCTCGCCTCGTTTGTTGTTTGGGGAGTCTCAACGTTTCAATTGCTTCCAGGGAATCAGGCAAATCGGCCGAGGAGTTACTTGCGGCCGGTGCCAACATCATGGCTTGCCCTGGTTTTGGGTGTGCTGTTGCCGGGCCTGACTCTTTCTGCCGGCGCGGCCGGTTACGTGGTCCTGGTCTCCGAGACGACGTGGAGTGATCCGGCCTGGCAGGCGGTGGTGGCGCAGTTGCAAACCAAGCACTCGGCCAGTGTGTTGCGTTATGGCGGCGCGCCGTATCCCGAGGCCACCCGCCGCGCCCTCAGCGCGATGGCGCCGGATTATGTCTGTGTGGTGGCGCAGCCGGCGGAGGTGACGCGCAGCCTGGTGGAAAACAGTCACCGGATGTTGCGGGATCTGGACGGGGACCGGTACACGGATGCGATCTGGGGCATTGTGACGGGGTACGATGCCGCCTACGCCCTGCGGCTGGCCTCGCACCGGGGGCCGTTGGAGGTGCAAAATGCGCTGCTGAAAACCGCAGGCGACTGGCTGGAGTACCTGTATGCCGGCGAGTACCACGCCGAAATGGAGCCGCATGCCTTGTGGACCCGCACTGCCGGCGGCCCGATTGTCCGAGGGCTGGACGCGCGGACGGATGACACGCCGTGGTTTGCGCAAAAGCTCAATGCCCAGGGGGTGGATTTGCTGGTCTCCTCCGGCCATGCCAACGAATACCATTGGCAGTTGCATTATCCGGAGGCGTATCCGGAAGGCTATTTTACGGCTTATCAGGGGCAGTTGATGGCGCAGGACGCGCAGGGGGGCCTGCACCCCATTGTGAGCACCAATGCCAAGATCTATTACGCGCCGGGCAATTGTTTGATCGGGTTGATCCCCGAGGGCAGCAACCGCGATTATTCCATGGCCCTGGCGTGGCTGGGGAGCGGAGGCGCGGCGCAGATGGCGGCGTATGTGGCGGACACTTGGTTTGGTTATATGGGATGGGGGGTGGCGGAGTATTTCATCAAAGCGCAAGGCCGCTTCACCTTTGCCGAGAGCTGCTACCTGATCAACCAGGCGTTGCTGTTTGATGCGGCGCAGCAAACCCCCGGCTTGGATCCGGCGGGGCTGGCGTATGATCGGGATGTGTTTGTGCTGTACGGCGATCCGGCCTACGTGGCGCGGGTGCGGGCGGTCACCCTGCCGGACTACCAACAAACCTTAACCGGTTTCACCAATGGGGGGCGGATGGAATATACGCTGAACATCCGGCTCAACCGGGCGGTCAATGTGGCGCGGCCGGTGATCGCCCTGCTGCCGAGGCGCATCTATCAACCCACGGTGGAGGACAATGCCGGGCGCCCGGTGGAGGTGGTGGACAACATGGCGCTGGTGCAGCTCTGGCGGGAGGGCGAGCCGGATTTGGTGGCCGGGCAGCAGTGGACCCTCCGGTTCTCCGGCAACTTGACCAATACCATCCCGCCCGCGGTTTCCGAGGTGCAACTGGCCATCACCGCCCGGACGTATGTGGGGCCGGCCTGTTTCCTGGGCGTTTCGCCGGTGGATTCCCGCGTGTTTGGCGCGAAGTGGGAAATGCCGATGGAAGGGGCGCGCATTTTGGAATTTGATCCGGTGACCCTGGATTCCCGGGTGGTGGCGCGGTTTGGCACGTGCCACGGCGATGTGGTGGTCGCCAGCGATGGCCAGCGGCTGTTCACACCAGATTATTATTATGACAACATCAGCATGGTGGATTTGCGGAACACCAACCGGGTGCTTTCCCAGATCAACCCGCCGCCCGGCAGTTGGCCAGGCCGCATTACCATCACGCCGGATCGGTCCCGGGTCATTTTGTCGGTAGGCGTGGATGGCCGGAATTATGACATGGGCAATGACGGGCTGGCGGTCTATGACATTCGGGATGGGGCCTTTGATCTGGTGGGGTGGGTTCCGCTGAACGACGAGCCCCATTCGCTGGAGCATGGCTGCTCGCCCGATGGGCGCTTTCTCTATTTGCTGGCCCGCCCGCGCCAGTCGTCCGCCATGCAGTTATATGAGGTGCGGGTGGAGCCGCCATGCGGGGTGGTGCGGCAGATGTCCCTGCCGGTCAATATCGCGTGCAATTTTTCCGGGGTGGTGTGCCACGGAAACCGGGTGATTTTTGGCGATAATTTCAACCGTAAAATCTGGGAGGTCAACCGCGAGACCTGGACGCTGACCGAGCATGACGTGGATTTTGTGGCGGCGGACATGGTCCTGCATCCCAACGGCCGATATTTGTTTGTGCATTCGCCCTCGGCGCAGAGCGTGATTGTGCTGGATGCCGAGACTCTGCGGGAGGTGGGGCGCTCCGAGCGCCACGGGGAAGAGACCGGCGATCTGGAAATCAGCGCCGACGGCCGCCGGTTGTACCTCTGCTGGCGCTACCTCATTGCCATGGACATCATCCTGCCGGAAACCGGGGGGACGGTGCAACACGCCCAGGACTTCGCGGCGGCCCCGGGCTGGACGACATCGCATCCGGGCAGTGTCGTCTGGGATGGGGCCGTGGGCGTCCTGCGGGGCACCTTGACCAACCAGCAGGGGACGACGGCCTTTGTGCCTCTGCCGGAATTCAATCCGAATCGTTCCTGGCATTTGGAATGGGAGCTGATGGTGGAATCGTGCGAGTACGGCGCGGGACTGACGTTTGGTTTTTGGGATGAGGCGATGAACATCGTGATGCCCGGCTCGGCGGCGATGGAGATGGGCCACATGGATTGCGGGCGCGGTTTTTTGTTGTACGGGGGCGGGGTGGGCCGCAATCAATGTGCGCCGTCATGGCAGGAGGGATTGTGGTATCGCTGCCGCCTGTTTTACGATGCCCCGCATGACCGGCTGGCGCTGCACGTGCTGGAACGTGACACGGGCACGTTGGTGGGCTTTTTGGATATGCAGGTGGAGGCTTTCCCCCCCGGGATGAAGCGGTTGGGCATCAGCCGGGCCCACCTGGCCGGCACCGACGGCTGGGGGTTGGGCGCGGCCAGGGTGACTTACCGGCTGGACAACCTCCGGCTGTTTCAGGAGCCGCCGCCGTCGCCGGTCGGGGTCTCCGTGGCCATGGTGCCCAGTTTGGCCATCCAGGGCGTGGTGGGGCGAAGGTATCAGGTCGAGTTCACGACGGATTTGCAGTCCAACGCGCGCTGGCAGGTGTTGACCAACCTGACGCTGAGCACCACGCCGCAGGTGTTGATGGATGCTTCCGGCGTGGGCCAGCCCCGGCGGTTTTACCGGGTGCTGCCGGTGGAATAAAAGGCGCCTGGGGGGCGCTCGCGGCTTTGGCGGGGCCTGCGAGCGGTTACTGGGCGCCCTTGACGCGCATTTTCAGGCCATAAACGGCATCGCTGGCGGTGATGAAGAGGAGGTTGCGCTCCCGGCCGCCGAAGGTGACATTGGCGGTCCAGCCTTTGGGCACGTCAATCTGTTCAATTTTCTGGCCGTTTTTGTCGAAGACACTGACGCCGCGGCCGGTGAGATAGACATTGCCTTCGTTGTCGAGGGTCATGCCATCGGAGCCCAGCTCGCAAAAGAGGCGTTTGTTGGTGGGCTGGCCGTTGGCATCCAGGTCATAGACATAGGTGCGGCGGGCGCCGATGTCGGCGACGTAGAGCGTCCGGCCGTCGGGGGTGCCGATGATGCCATTGGGCTGGCGGAGATCATTAATCACGCGCGTGACGGTTTTGCGGTCGGCGCTGACCCGATAAACGTGCTGGCCGTCCTGCTCCATGTCGCCCCGCTTCCAGTAGGGGCGCTTGTAGAGGGGGTCGGTGAAATAAATCCAGCCCTTGGGATGAACCCAGAGGTCATTGGGGCCGTTGAGGAGCTTGCCCTGGTAATCCTTGACCAGCACGGTGTGCTGGCCGTTTTTGTCAATGGACCACAGCTCGTTTTTTTCATCAGCGCAGGCCAGCAAATGGCCGTTCAGGTCAAAATAAAGGCCATTGGCGCGGCCGCAGGGCTGCAGGAAGGTGGAAAGCCGGCCGTCCACGCTCCATTTCATGATGCGGTCGTTGGGTTGATCGGTGAAATACACGTTGCCTTCGGCATCGGCGGCGGGGCCTTCGGTGAATTTGAAACCATCTGCCAGCAGCTCCAGCTTGGCGCCGGGGGCGATGATTTTGCTTTCGGCGGCATTCAGGGCCAGGGCCGTCAGGAGGACCAGACCCAGGGCAGGGAGGGACAATGCAGGTTTCATGCGGGCAGCATAGGTCGAAGCGGGGCTTTAGGCAATGGGGGAATGCAGCCGGTGCGGGATGGGCGGTTGGGGCGGGGCAGATGGGCCTGCTGGAATTATGGGCGTGGGCCGCGTTACTCGCCGAGCAGATGCACCACTACGCGGCGGCGGTGCGAGGCGTAACGGTGCTCCCAGAGGTAAATGCCCTGCCAGGTGCCCAGGGCGAGCCGCCCCGCCACGATGGGAATGCTCAGGTTGACCGCCGTGAGCGCGGTGCGGACGTGGGCGGGCATGTCGTCATCCCCTTCGCAGGTGTGGCGGAAAAGGGGATCGCCATCGGGGGCGAGCCGGGCCATGAAGCGCTCCAGGTCGCGGCGCACTTCGGGGTCGGCATTTTCCTGGATGAGCAGCGAGGCGGAGGTGTGCTGCAGATGCAGGGTGGCCAGGCCGGTGGTGAGGCCGCTGCGCCGCACCAGCGCGGCCACTTCGTCGGTGAACTCATAAAAGCCGCGGCCGCGGGTGGGCACGGTCAGTTCATGCAATTCCTGGCGCAGCATGGGGGGATCAAGGTTGCGCGGTCAAGGCTTTGAGTTTGGCCTCCAGTTCCGGGTGCGGGGCCGCGCCGCCGGCGAGGGCTTTTTGGTAATGCCACTGGGCCAGGGCGGGGGAGGGGGGTTGTTGATGGGCATAGACCCACGCGAGATTCAGGTGGGCGGAGGCGAGGGAGGCGTCGAGTTGCAGGGCCTTGCGAAAGGCGCTTTCGGATTCGCGCACCAGGCCCTTTTTGCCCAGCACGAAGCCGAGGTAATTGTACACGTCGGCGCGCTGGGGATCGCTCTTGAGCGACTGGCCGAGGGCGGCGATGGCGTCGTCGAGGCGCCCCTGCTCAAAACGCAGAATGCCCAACTGATAAAGCAGGCCGGCGTGCTGGGCGTCGGCGGCGAGGCCTTGTTGAATGGTCTGCTCGGCTTCCGCCAGCTTTTTCTGGTCAAGCTGGACGGCCGCCAGTTGATGCAGGGCCTGCAGGCTGGGGTTGGGCTGGCGGGCGGCGCCGGCCAGTTTCTGCTCCGCTTCGGGGAGGCGGCCCGCCTCGGCGTGCCGGCGGGCTTCGAGGAAGACCTGGGTCAGGGCGGCGTCGGCCTTGGTGGGCTTGGCGGGCGGCTGGGGGCGGGTGGGCGGGGCTTTTAACAGGGCCAGCTCTTCGGGGCTGAGGGGGACACGTTTGATTTCATAGGCCTCCAGGCGGGCGCGCAGGGAGAGCATCTGCCGGTTCAAATCGTCGGCGGCGGTGGCGCGCTGGCGGAGGGCGTACAAATCGCGCTGGGTTTCATTGAGTTTTTTCTGGAGCTGCTCGCGCTCATTTTCCAGCTCCTTGAGCCGGCGGTTGTCACGGCTTTTGCTGCTGGAGGCGCGCTCTTTTTCGGAGAGGAGGGCGGCGAGGCGGGTTTCCAGGATTTGCTGTTCCTTTTTCAGGGCGGCCAGTTGCTGCTCGCGCTCCTGCTGGGTTTGTTGGGCGGCCAGCAGTTCCTGTTCGAGGCGGCGGAGGCGTTCCATATCCTGAGCGCGCAGGCGCTCGTATTCGGTCTGGGTGGCTTTGAGCCGCTTTTCCAAATCCTGCCGGGCGGATTGCAGGACCTCGCGCTCGCGCTGGAGGGTGGCGGTCTGCTCCTGCAGCGCGGCGGCCTTTTGTTGGAGGGCGGCCAGTTGTTTTTCGGCCTCCGCCAGCCGCGGGTCCTGGGGCGGCGGGGCGTTGGTGGCCTGCTGAAGCTGGCGGGCGAGCAGCTCCTTTTCCTGCTTCAATGCTTCGAGGGCGGACTGCAGGGCGGCCTGCTGCTGGCGGGCGCGTTCCAGTTCGGCGCCGCCCTGTTCCACCTGCGGGAGGAGGGCCTGGAGCCGCTGCTGAAGCTCAAACAACTGTTTTTTCAGGCTGAGGTTTTCGGCTTCGTAGGAGCGGGCCAGCGCGTTCTCCGGGGTTTGCTTTTTCAAACTTTCCTGCAGGGCCTCTTTTTCCTTCTGCAGCGCCGCCATTTGCGTGGTGGTTTCCTCCAGTTTCTTCTGGGTGGCGGCGAGGGCCTCCTGGGCCTTTTTCAACTCGGCGGGATCCACCTTGTTGCCGGCTTTGGCCTGTTCTTCGGCCACTTGTTTTTGCAGGGCCTCCTTTTCCCGCGCCAGTTGTTCGGCGGCGGCGCTTTGGCGGGCAAGCTGTTCTTTGAACGTCTCGAGCTGCCGGGCCAGTTGCCGGGCGTTTTCCGCCTCGGCCTGGCGCTCGGCCCGGGCGGTGGCGGCGTCGGCTTCGGCGGTTTGCAGCAGGCGGCGGACTTCGGCCAGGGCGTCCTGGGATTTGCGGAGGTCTTCGGCGGTGGGGGCGGCGGCCAGTTGCGCCCGGGCCTCCACCAGTTGTTGTTCGACGGCGGTTTTTTCGCGGCGGAGGTTGTCCATGGCCTCCTGGGCGCGGGCCAGTTTCTGCTCGGCCTCGGCCAGGGCGGTGCGGGAGGCTTCGGCCTGGCCTTTGCCGCGGGATTGTTGTTCCTGCAATTGGGCGCGCAGTTGTTCGCGCTCCTTTTGGAGGGCGGCGGTCTGCTCCTGTTGTTTGTCGAGGCGTTGCTGGGTTTCTTTGAGGGCGCGCTGCAGCTCGTTGAGTTTTTCGGGCGGCACGGCCCGGGCGGCACGGTCTTTTTCCTGTTGCAAGGTGACCTGCAGGAGATCCCGTTCTTTTTCCAGGTTGCGGATGCGCTCCTCGGCGCGGGCCAGTTCGCGGGGGTCCGCGCCGGCCGGCTGGGCGGAGAGGGCTTCGCGCAATTTGGCCTCCAGCAGCAGCCGGTCACTCTGCAGTTGTTTGACCTGGGCGCGCAGGGTTTCCAATTCTTCAGCGGTGGCCGGCGGGATGGGCGCAGGAGAAGGGGCGGGAGCGGCGGGTGCCGGGGCGGGGGTGGGAGACGGCGGCGCAGCGGGCGGCGCGGGCGCGGCCGGGGTTTGCTCGGCGAGGGCCTTGATTTTGCCGTTCAAGTAATTCAGGCGGTAGGTGACCACCTTGTCATTCCAGCCGGGGAAATTGGCCTGCAGGCGCTGCAATTCCTGCAGGGCCAGGCGGTACTTGGGCAGGGCTTCGGCGCCCCGGCCGCTTTCCATGAGTTGATCGCCCTGTTGAATGAGATCATAAACCCGGACGTACTGCTCCTCCGGGCTGGCCAGAAGGCTGGCCGCCAGCAGCACGCCCAGCCACAAGGTCAAACATCTACGCCAACTGCTCATGGCCGCAGCTTAAGCCAGAAAAGGGGGGCAAATCACGCACAAAGAACAGGCGCAAGGGGGCGTGCCCTGGGCGTGGGGCCGGTTTGGGGCCAGGGCGCCGGCTTACGGGCCGTTGGCTTCAGCCTGTCGGCGCAGCGGTTGTCCGGGGGCTTCCGTCAGGAGGGTCAGGCGGGCGGGGAGCTCCTGTCCGAGGACGCGGAGCGGCGTCCCTGTGGCATTGACCACCACGAGCCAGGTGCGCGGGCCGTCCCGCAGCCGCGCGGCGAGGGCCAGGTTTCCTGGCACGGCCTGGCCGGCGGCGTTGGAGACGGGCAGCAGTTCCACCTGGGGCGGCTCCGGGGTGTTGACGGCCACCGCCCAGGCGAGCGCGGCCTCGCGGGCTTGGAGCCGGGTGACCACCATGGGCACGCGGTCTTCGGTGTGCGCCCCCACGCCGGTGCCGGTGAGGTAGGTGAGGGGACGGCCGGCCGGGGCGGAGACCCAGTGCAGGGTCTGGCCGGGGCCCACCGTCCAACGGAGGCGGAGGCCCTGGTCGCGGGTGAGGCTGCGGGTGTCCCGCCAATAGCTGTAGCCCGGTTTCTGCGGGGGCGAGAACGGTTGCGCCCCGGGCGGCGGCTCCAGTTGGCCGTGGTTGTAATAGGCGAAGTCGAGGGTGTGCTCGCGGGCCGCGGAGACCTGATCCAGAAACAGCAGATGTTGGCGGCCGAGGAGGGCGATGGTGCGGCGAAAGGTCACGCCGTCGTAGATGTCGCCCGCGACGGCCGTCACGGCGGCGAGGTCGTTGGTGGCGAAGAACGCCTCGCATTTGCCTTCGGCGGGGCGCTGGGAGGTTTCATCCACGGTGAGGGTGTTGTGGGCGATGGTGGTGCGGTACCAGCCGGCCTGGATGGGCACGCCGTAGTTGGCGGTGCCGGGGTCGGGGGCTTGAATGCGGCCCAGGGTCCAGCTCACAAAGGCCAGTTTGTCCGGGTGCCCGTGTCCGCCGCCGTGGGGGCCGTAGTCGAGGCAGAGCCAGAGGGCGTTGGTGCCGGTGCCGGCGCAGAGCACGGCGTTGCCGGTGGCGGGGTGGTTGCCGCTGCGGGGCGCGAAGTCGCGGGGGGGACCGAGTTCAGTGCGTCCGGCCAGCAGGGCGTGCTCGGATTGGCGGGGGTAGCGGCTCAAGATCACGGCGTAGGCCGGGTCCTGGTAGCGCGCCCAGGCCAGCTCGTAGAGGTGGGCGGCCTGGAGGACGGAGACGGTGTGCGAGTCATTGAAGGCGGGCAGTTGGAAGTCCGGCATGCAGAGGCGCAACGGCGCGTCAAACATGCGTTTGAACTCGGGGCCGTAGAGAGGGATGCCGCAATGAAAGGCCGCCTCGGCCAGCGGCGCCAGGGCGGCCATGGTGTAGAAATGGTAGCCCCAGGCATTTTCATACCAGGGGCCGTCGGCGCTGACGCCCCGGGCCATTTGCGCGTGAAAGCCGCTGGGGCCGTGGAGGGCCTCGTCCACCAGCGCCATGTCGCCCAACAAGAGGCCGGTCATGCCCACGGCGGAGTTTTTCCAGCATTGAATGTTGTGGATGCCCATCTTGTGTTCACGGATGAGGCGGGTGGCGGGGAGGAGCAGTCCGGTGGTGAGCTGCTGGCGCTCGGCGTCGGTGAGGGTGCTCCAGACGGTATCGGCGCCGCCCAGGAGCGTGATCAGCCAGGTGGATTCATCCAGCGTTTGGGGGCCCACCTTGCCGCCGCCAATTTTGGCTTCGCCGCGGATGTCGTGCAGCGGATAGCTTTCATATTTGGCGGCGTAGGCGAGCAGGATTTCCCGGGCCTTGGCGGCATAGGCGGGTTTGCGGGTGATTTGATAAACGATGCCCAGCTCGCGGGCGGCCGTGGCCAGGCGGTTGTGCTCGGTCATCAAGACTACATCGTCATAGGGATAACCGGTGAGCACCTCGCCATCCACCGGGCAGACATGGCGGGAGGGGCCTTCCTGGCGCAGGCGGGCGCCGTGTTTGGGGCAGGAGTAATAATGATACCACTGGCCGCCGCGCGGTGGGAGCTCGATGGCGCGCGGGAGCCAGCCGTCGGCCCGCGCCTGCAACTGGTGGAAAAAAGATTGGGCCCATGGTTGCTGCGCGATGCGCTCCTGAATCACCGGCAAATCCCGGGCGGTGAACAGCAGGCGCGGATGCGGCGGCAGGGATGGGGCGGCGGGCAGCGGGGCGGCGGCTGGAAGGTTGGCGGCCAGCAGGAGCAGGCCGGTCAGGCAGGCAAAGCAGGTGGTGCGCATAGCTGAAATGATGAAGATGGGACGGCGCGGGGGCAAGGGGTAATGCAGGAAGGGCGGGGCGGCGGGACCAATCGCGAAGCGGGGGCGGGCGGTGTGGATAATTATCTTGCGCCGGGCCGGGCCAGCCTCCATGTTGGCTGGCAAGCTTGCGCGAGTGGAGGCGCGGGCCGCGGAAGGCAGTGCGTTATGTCGGGCATCCAGGAATGGATTTATCATTGGACGGAAGGCGCCGGGAACCGGTCGCTCAAGTTTGTGTTGTTGCTGCTCAGCGTGGTGGGGCTGGCGGCGGTTTATGATGTGCGGGTGTGGCGCAACTTTGAACAGCCGGACACGATGGAGCTGGCCCAGTTGGGGCGAAATCTGGCCCGGGGGGAGGGTTACGTCACCCGCTCGATACATCCGTTGTGCGTGTATTTGCTGCAGAAACAGGCCGTGGTGCAGGCCGAGGCGGCGCGGCGCAAGCTGCCGGCGGATGAATCGCAATGGACCGCCGAGCAACGGCAGGCATTCGAGGCCGTGCTGGCGCCGGCGCGACTGGGCGGGCCGATGCCGGAGGTGCGGCATCCGCCGGTTTATCCCGCGTTGCTGGCGGGGCTGATGAAGCTGTGGCCGCTGGACGAGGTGATCAGCGGCGAGGGGCGGCCCACGCGGCATCTGCCGGAGCTGGCGATTGTGCTGCTGAATCAGGCGCTGTTTTTCGTGCTGGTGTGGCTGGCGTACACACTGGCGCGGCGGTTGTTGGATGAAAACGTGGCCTGGCTGACGGCGGTGGTGTTGATGGGGACGGAGTTGCTGTGGCGATTCAGCATGAGCGGCGGCTCCACCCTGCTGGTGATGGTGTGGGTGCTGGCGCTGGTGTGGTGCCTGGTCTGGATGGAGCGCGGCGCGGAGGAGTTTTGCGGGGGCTGGCGCATGGCGGGGCTGGCGGCGCTGACCGGCCTGGTGTTGGGGGCCGGGGTGTTGACGCGGTATGCGTTTGCGTGGCTGGCGGCACCGGTGGTGGTTTTTTTGGTGGCGCATCTGGGCGTGCGCCGCTGGCTGGCGCTGGGGGTCACGCTGCTGGTGGCCGCCGCGGTGGTGGCGCCGTGGCTGTGGCGCAACTACCAACTGACGGGGGCCTTTTTTGGCGCCGCCAGTTATGTGGTTTATGAGGGCACGCCCAGTTTTCCGGCCACCACGCTGCCGCGTTCCCTGCAGCCGGACTTCACGCATGTGGAGGCGCTGGATTTGCCGCTCAAGCTGGTGCAGGGGCTGCGGCAGGTGGTGCCTCAGGATATGCCGCAGATGGGCGGCACGTGGGTGAGCGCGTTCTTTCTGGTGGGGCTGTTGGTGCCGTTCCGGCGCCCGGTGTTGTCCCGTCTGCGGCTTTTTACGCTGCTGTCGCTGCTCTTTCTGGCGGCGGTGCAGGCCCTGATTGCCTCGCCGCGGACCACCGGCCGCGAGGTGTCGCCGGAGAACGTGCTGGTGTGGCTGACGCCGCTGGTGGTGATGTTTGGGGTGGCGCTGTTTTACACGGTGCTGGATCAGGCGCGAGCGGCGGTGTGGGAGGCGCGGCCGCTGTTTGTGGGGGGCTTCATTCTCATCGCGGTGGCGCCGCTGGTGGTCAAATTGCTGCCGCCCCGCTCGCCGATGATGGCGTATCCGCCTTATGCGCCGCGGGTGATCCAGGCGGTGTCCGCCTGGATGCAGCCGGAGGAATTGATGATGAGCGACATACCGTGGGCGGTGGCCTGGTACGGCCAGCGGACGTGCTGCTGGCTGCCGTTGAACTCGGAGGCGGACTTTCAGGCCATCCACCGGCAGCATCCGGTGAAGGCGCTGTATTTGACGCCGCAAACGCTGGACAACCGGTTTTTGACGCAATGGGTGCAGGGTGAGAACCAGGGTTGGGGCATGTTCATCGCCCAATGTCTGCTTCGGCAGGAAGTGCCCACGGGTTTTCCGTTGAAACATGCCTACGCGGATTTATTCCCGGAGCAGTTGTTTCTGACCGATCGCGAGCGGTGGAAGGCGCCGGCCGCGCCCTAGGCCGGTCCTCACCGCCTCCCGTTTCCGTGCCATGGGCGGGCCTGCGTGTGGCCGGGCCATTGCCGTGTGTTTTTGAGTGAATTTCGCCCGGCAGGTGTCATAAGATGGGGTCTCGAAAGAACGCGCATGAGCGTGGAAGCAACGACAACCAATCCCGTCCAGGAACGGAAAAGCCTGGGCGCCGAATTGCGCCAGTTGGGGGCGGAAATTCTGGCGGCGTGGGCGCAATTTCCGCATCGGGAATTGTTCTGGGGGTTGTTGGGGGTGTGGATTCTGCTGTTTCACCTGTGGGGCAACAGCACGCTGGGTTACATCAAGACGGGCAGCCTGCTGGGGTGGATGGTGCATGCGTATGAGTGGAATCCGGAGGATCAGCATGGTTTTTTCATTCCCCTGCTGGTGCTGGTGCTGCTGTGGTGGAAGCGCGAGGAATTGCTGCCGCTGCCCAAGGCGCCGTGGTGGCCGGGGCTGGGGCTGCTGGGGCTGGCAGCGGGGCTGCACCTGCTGGGATATCTGGCGCAGCAGGCGCGGATTTCCATTGTGGGCTTCTATCTGGGCATCTATGCCATCACCGGTATGTTGTGGGGCTGGCGCTGGTTGAAGGCCACGGCCTTTCCGTTTTGTTTGTTCATTTTTTGCGTGCCGGTGGCCTCGCAAGCGGAAAGCCTGACCTTTCCGCTGCGGCTGGTGGCCACGCAGATCACGGTTTGGATTTCGCACCATGTTTTGGGGGTGCCGGTGATTCAGAACGGGGTGCAGATATTTGATCCGGCCGGGCGGTTTCAATATGAGATTGCCGCCGCCTGCAGCGGCATCAAGAGCCTGACGGCGCTGACCGTGCTGACGATGATTTATGGGTTCATGTTTTTCCAATCGTTCTGGCAGCGGGCGGTCATTTTGCTGGTGGCCATTCCCGCGGCCATTGTCAGCAACGTCCTGCGGCTGGTGATGATCGTCGTGGCGGCGGAATTGTTTGGGCAGGCGGGGGGGAATTACGTGCATGACAGCGCTTGGTTGAGCCTGCTGCCGTACGTGGTGGGTTTTGCGATGGTGTATGTGACCGGGCGGTTGTTGACGCCGCGGCGGCGGGCGCCGGCGGCCGGAGTTCCCGAGACGGCATGAAACAGCGCGCATGGCAGGTGTTTGTGGCGGCCCTCGTCCTGATGGCGGGGACGGGCATGTTGTTGCAGCGGGCGCAGACGCGCCAGCATTTGGGCGCGCCGGGGGTGAAGCTGATTCCGGAACCGACGTATGCGGAGGATGGGCGGGTGGTGATGCCGCAGAGCATCTTTTTGCCGCCGGAGGTCATGGGGGCAACCTCCACCTCGGTGCCGGTCAGCAAGCTGGAGCTGGAATGGCTGCCGGCCGATACCACCTACGGGCGGCGGTTGTATGCCTGGCCGGACGGGCGGCGGCTGCTGGTCAGCGTGGTGTTGATGGGCAGTGACCGGACCAGCATCCACAAGCCGGAATATTGCCTGAACGGGCAGGGCTGGGAATACAAGGCCAGCGACACCGCGGTGATCGAGGTGCCCATGCGCCGGCCGGTGGAATACCGGCTGCCGGTGATGAAAGTGCAGTCCACCAAGGTGATGGAAACGCCGCGCGGCTCGGTGACGTTGCGGGGGATGTACCTGTACTGGTTTGTCACGGATCGTGAAATGTCCGCCCTACACACCCGGCGGGTGTGGTCGCAAACCTGGCACATGTTGCGGACGGGCGAGCTGCAGCGGTGGGCCTACATTTCCCTTTTCACCACCTGCGCCCCCGGCCAGGAAGACGCCACGGTGCACTGGATGACCCAGTGGATTCAGGAGGCGGCGCCGCAATTCCAGGTGCCGCCCGCCGGGGTGGACACCCGTCACGCCCAGGCCGTTCCGTAGGCCTGGGGGGGACTTGACGCCGGCGCCCGCTTGAGGGCTTAAATGAAGGCCGGACAACAGATATTGTAAAAATCAATCATGCTGCGACGCTCCAGCATCCTGCGCACGCGGGTTCATCAGGTGATGGACACGGGGCTGCATTTGCTGGCGTTGTGGCTGGCGCATGAGATCCGCGCCAAAAACCTGCTGGGCCGCGAGCCGATCGCCTCCTTTGACGAATTCATGTGGCTGTGGCTGGTGATTGCGCCGACGGCGTGGATCAGCCTGAGCTGGCTGGGCTTTTATCAGCGGCCGCTCTTTTTCTCGCGGCGCCGCACGGCGGTGATGCTGTTGAAGGCCAGCGCGGTGACGACGGTGGCCGCGATTTTGATGATGTTCCTGTTTCGCGAGCAACTGGCGCGTGGCGTGCTCGTGCTTTATGGGGGCATCAGTTTTGTGCTGCTGATGGCCAAGGAGCTGCTGCTCAGCGGGCTGTACCACACCGGGCACGGGCGGGACCAGCTTGAGAAGCGCGTCATTCTGGTGGGCGGCAATGAAGGGGATTTGCAAATGCTGCGCGAGAAGTTGCGCGCGCTGGGCCCCGGCTCGGCCACGGTGGTGGCGGAATTGAATCTGGAGCGCAATCAGGTCACCGAGCTGGCCGGTCTGCTGCATGAACATTCCGCCGGGGCGGTGCTGGTGCACTGCGGGCATTCCAACTTCCGGGAAGCGGAGCACATCCTGCGCACCTGTGAGCTGGAGGGGGTGGAGGCATGGCTGGTGGCCAGTTTCTTCAAGACGCACACCTACCGCACGTCGCTGGATGAATTTCTGGATTTGCCGGTGCTGGTGTTTCGGAGCGCGCCGGAGGCCAGTTGGCAGGCGCTGGCCAAGCAGGTCATGGATTATACGGGCGCGCTGGTGGGGCTGCTGGTGCTGGCGCCGCTGCTGCTGTTGATTGCCCTGCTCATCCGCCTCACCAGCCCGGGGCCGGTGTTGTTCCGCCAGGAGCGTTGCGGTTTGCATGGCAAGCCGTTTGTGATGCTGAAGTTCCGCACGATGGTCACCAATGCCGAGCAGTTGCGGCACGAGCTGGAGACACTCAATGAAATGCAGGGGCCGGTGTTCAAGCTCAGCCACGATCCGCGGGTGACGCCCGTGGGGCGGTTCCTCCGCAAGTACAGCCTCGATGAGCTGCCGCAGCTTATCAATGTGCTGCGCGGCGAGATGAGTCTGGTGGGGCCGCGCCCCCTGCCGGTCAATGAAGTGGCGCGGTTTGATGATGTGTCCCACCGCCGGCGTCTCAGCGTGAAACCCGGCCTGACGTGCCTGTGGCAGATCAGCGGGCGCAACAACGTCAGCGATTTCCGGGAATGGGTGCGGCTGGACCTGGAGTATATAGATCATTGGTCCTTGTGGCTGGACTTGAAGATTCTGCTGCGCACGATCCCCGCCGTCCTGCAGGGGACGGGGGCGCGTTAAGGAGCGAACAAGGCGCCGCAGCCAGGCCGGCTCAAGGCGCGGTATTCATCGTTTGCTGGCGCGCAGGGAGGACGCAGGAAGAATCGCTGGTCCGATTTATCGTCCCGCATTGGCGTTGCGGGAGGGCAGGGTCTTGGTCAGATACAGCCGGGAGGCCATTCGTAATAGCTTTTGCCCGGAAAGGCGGACGCGCAGCGTTTTGCGGAGGAATCCGCGCGGGGGGTTGGCGCGGCGGAAGGCCTCGACTTCATGGCGGCAGTCCCCGAAGTTGCGGCACAGGCTCACGGCGCGGATGAGCTGCAGGTCGTGCAGAAAGAAATCCGGGTCCAACCGCCACGCCAGGCGCACCAGGGCCGGCGCATAAGCACAGGCAAACAGGAGATCCCGCTCAAAGTTCTGGGGGGAGCTGCCGGCTTGTTGCAGGTACAAATCGCGCAGCGTCTGGGATTCTTCATTGGCTGCGGCCCGCGCGGGTGCAGCTTCTTTCAATCCAGTGCCCATAGGACCCATGGCTGGTACTGCTTACGTTTTGCTCTGGGTGAACAGTCACCCGTGACTATAACGGCAGAGGGGAAACAGCACCAAGTCCATGCGCGCCTGAAAGGCTTGTCAGAAAAAATCCTACACAGGAGGCTTCTCATAATGTAAATTGTCGGCGGGCTGGGTAAAGCTCGCGGCCCGCATCACCGGCGGCGGTGCCGGCTGTGGCCAAGGGTGGCCTGGGGATGCCCCCGGCGCCGGGCCGCCAGGCCCTGATGTGAAAGGCTTGAAAAAGTATGGCGATTGGCCTAGGCTAATTCAACTTCATGAAGACCGTCCTGCTCATTGACGAAGACGCCAGCGCACGTCGTGGCTTGAAAAATTTTCTGGCGTCGGAGGGTTGGACGGTTTGGGAGGCGCAGGATCCCGAGCAGGCGTGGGCGCTGGCGCAGCAGCATCATCCGCGGGTGGTGGTGTTTGATTATTTGTTGCCGGAAGGGGCGGGCATCCAGCTTTGCCGGCGGTTGCGGCAGACGCCGGCCTTTGATGGGACGGTGTTGGTGGCCACCAGTGCGCGGGATTTTCCGGCCGACCGTCAGAATGCCAGCGAGGCGGGGGCGCGGCATTTTTTGGTGAAACCGTATGATCCGGTGGCCCTGAAGCGGCTGCTGGAGAACATCGCCCAGGGGGACACGGTGATGCTGATGAAGCCCTGCGCCAATATGATCCCGGAGGACGCCCCCACGCGGCTGCGGTTTTGGGGGGTGCGGGGCAGCATCCCCTCGCCGGGGCCGGAGACGGTGCGATATGGGGGGAACACCAGTTGCGTGGAGATTCGCGCGGCCGGCCAGATCATCATTCTGGATGCCGGCTCGGGGATTCGCCCGCTGGGCGTGGCGCTGGCGCGGGAGTTCAAGGACCGCCCGCTGGAGCTGACGTTGCTCATCACGCACACCCACTGGGATCACATCCAGGGCTTTCCCTTTTTTGTGCCGGCCTACAATCCGCGCAACACCGTGCGGGTGCTGGGGTATGAGGGGGCGACGCGCGGTTTGCAGGACACGCTGTCCGGCCAGATGGAAAGCCCCTATTTTCCCATCGGCCTGAAGGAGATGCCGGGCAATCTGCAATTCACCGAGCTGCGCGATCTGCAATTTTCCGTCGGCCCCATTCAGGTGCGGGCCACTTATGTCAACCATCCCGGCGTTTGCGTGGGATACCGGTTGTACACGCCGGAAGGCTCGATCACGTTCATCCCGGACAACGAGAACTACGTGCGGCTGAAGTCGCACTCCGCGGGGGCGCAGCCGGTCAGCGCCGAGGCGCAGGCCTTTGCCGAGCAACAGGACCAGAAACTGGTGGAATTCATTCGCGGCTCGGACGTGTTGATTGTGGATTCGCAATATGACGCGGAGGAGTACGAGCGGCACGTGGGGTGGGGCCATAGCTGCGTGGATGACTCGGTGAACCTGGCGGTGCGCGCCGGGGTGAAGAAGCTTTTTCTTTTCCATCATGATCCCAGCCACGATGACCGCAAGGTGGATGCCATGGTGCGGCATGCCCGCAAGCTGGCCATGGCCGCCGGCGGCGGCCTGGAAGTGGCCGGCGCCCGCGAGCGGGTGGAAGTGGTGCTGCGCCCGGCGGCGCGCCGCCGGGCCCTGGCCCGTGCCGGTTGAAGGGTTGGCAGAGCGCCCGGGGAGGCTATATTTCCCCACGCGCAACCCGTGGCATGAAAACCGTTGTTCTAGTGGACGAAGACCAGAGCCAGCGAGCGGCCCTTTCCGGCTGGCTGGCGGAGAACGGTTGGCGGGTGCTGGTGGCCGAGGATGGCGAGACGGGGCTGGAGCTGGCCCTCAAGAATCGCGCGGAGCTGGTGGTGTGCGATCTGCTCATGCCCCGCTGCAACGGTTTTCAACTTTGCCGCATGGTGCGGCAGGAGGCGGTGCTGCGGAATTACACGCGGGTGGTGCTCACCACCGGCGGGGGCTATCCCACCGACCGCGTCAATGCGCTCCAGGCCGGGGCCGACGCCTGCCTGGTCAAACCGCTCCAGCGCCACGAATTCCTCAATCTCCTCAAGGAGCTGATGGGCGAAGGCGACACCACCTTTTTGCGCCGCGAAGCCACCCGCCGGCCCCGCGCGCCCAGCGCCCGGCCGCCGCCGCCCGCCCTGCCGGAGGACGCGCCGCCGCGGGTGCGGTTCTGGGGGGTGCGCGGCTCCATCCCCACGCCGGGGCGGTCCACCTTGCGTTACGGCGGCAACACGGCCTGCGTGGAGGTGCGCACCGGGGGGCAGATCATCATCCTCGATGCCGGGACGGGCATTGCGCCGCTGGGGGCAAGCCTGATGCAGGAATTTGGGGAGAAACCGTTTGCGGTGACGATTTTAATTTCGCACACGCACTGGGATCACATTCAGGGTTTTCCCTTTTTCGAGCCGGCCTACCATTCCCGCAATCAGGTGCGCATCATTGGCTACAAGGGCGCCCGCGAGGGGCTGGAGTCCACCCTGAGCAGCCAGATGGAAAGCCCCTATTTCCCCATTTCGCTGGCGGAGCTGCCGGGCAACATCAGCATCGAAGAGATGCGGGACCTGACGTTTCAAGTGGGCAGTGTGCGTGTCGAGGCCACCTACCTCAATCATCCTGGTTTGTGCATGGGATACCGGCTTCACACGCCGGCGGGGGCGGTGGCGTATCTGCCGGACAACGAGCCGTATCAGCGGTTCAAGTACCACGCCACGGTGAAGGAAAGCGGCCCGCCGGTGACGCAGGAGGCCATAGATTATGCGCGGCGGCAGGATCAGCGGATCATTGACTTTGTGCAGGGGGCGGCCGTGCTGATCATTGACTCGCAGTACGATGCCACCGAGTACCAGAGCCGGATTGGCTGGGGGCATGGCTGCGTGGATGACGTGGTGGCCCTGGCCGTCAGCGCCAAGGTCAAGCGGGTGTTTCTCTTTCACCATGATCCACGGCATACGGATGAGCATGTGGATCGCATGGTGGAATGGGGGCGCAACTTTGTGCAACTGCTGGGGGAAAACGTGGAGGTCAACGCGGCGCAGGAAGGGTTGGAGCTGGTGCTGCAACCGGTGGAGACCCCGGCGTAGCGGGGGGAAGGCGGGGGTGCAGGGGTTTTTTATTTTCATCTGCCGCATTTCCGGCTAGAGTGCGCCGCGTCCATGCCGGGCGACCAACGGATGAGTGTCCTCTACTGGCTCGATGCCCTGATCGAGGTGGGGCTTTATTTCATGATTGTTTTCGGGCCGTGGGCTTTTGGCACCACCCAGGAATGGTCCATTCAAGTCATGACCGTGACCGGCTATACGCTGGGCGGGCTGACGGGGCTGCGGTGGTTGTTGAGCCGGGCTTTGGGGGAGTACATGCCGCGGCCGGGCTGGGATGCCGGCAAGATTCTGGATTGGGCGTTGGGGATATTGACCGTCTTGATCCTGCTGTATTGCTGGGTCAGCGCCTGGAATGCCCGGGCCACCTACCGGCCGGCGGACTGGACGTTTGATTACCATCGCATCATCCCGTGGCTGCCGCATAGTTATGATGCTGAGGCCAGTTGGGCCTATTTTCGCATGTATCTGGGGCTGGCGCTGGCCTTTTGGGCGGCGCGGCGCTGGCTGCTCAACGGGCAGGAGGAGGGCTTTGCGTCCGAGCGTTTTCTAAGCGCCGGCGCGCCGTCGGCGGGGTTGCTGCCGCCCCGGTTGCGGCGGTTGTTGTGGGTGGTGAGCCTCAACGGCGCGGTGCTGGCGCTGGTCAGCATTGTGCAGCGGGTGGATGGCACGCCCAAGCTGCTCTGGCTGGTGGAGCCGACGGTGAACAAGGACATTGAAACCTTTTTTGGCCCGTATGCGTATCGGAGCAACGCCGCGCAATACTTCAATCTGGCGTGGCCGGCGGCGCTGGCCTTGTGGTGGAGCTATCATCGGGTGAATTTGCAGGCGCCGCTGGGGGCGCGAACCCGGCGGCACAATTTGCTGCTATCCTGTGTGCTGTTGATGGGCATCTGCCCGGTGGTTTCCACCAGCCGGGGCGGGGCGCTGGTCATGCTGGCGTTGAGCGTGCTGGCGGTGGTGATCCTGTGGCTGGCCCAGTGGCAGCGCGGTTGGGGATTGAAACTGGGGATTTTTGGCCTGTTTGCGCTGGTGCTGGGCGGGGGGCTGTTGCTGGGATGGGAGGAGCTGGGGCCGCGGATGGAGATCATCAGCGAGGGGTATTACACGCGCGAGGCCACGTTTGACACGGCCCGGCGGATGGCGGCGGATCATCCGGTGTTTGGGAGCGGGCCGGGCAGCTTCAAGAATTTGTTTCAACTTTACCGCAAGTCCTATGAGGAATACTACCCGGCGCAGCTTCATAATGACTGGCTGGAGACGCGCATCACCTTTGGGTGGGCGGGCTTTTTCTTGATTCTGGGGGCGCTGGGGGTTTGCCTGGTGCGCTGGCAGGCGCCCGGCGGCATCCGGGTGGACCGGTATTTTGTCTGGCTGTTGTATTGCGCGGTGGGGGGGTGTTTGCTGCATGCCTTTTATGATTTCCCGTTGCAGGTGCATTCTGTTTTATTCTTGTTTCTGTTGCTGTGCGCCGTCCTGTCCACCTTGTCGCGGGAATGAGAGGGCGGGTTTCCGGGGGGGGAAGTTTTTTTGCCGGGACGGGGGGACGGGAGCGCTTTTGAGGGCGAAGGCGGGAGCGGCGGGGCGGTTTTTTCGCCGTTGACGGCCCAAATCCCCCCTTTTAGACTAATCCCAGCTTTGATTTTGGATAATTGGGTGTGATGAGAACGGCGTCTGGCGGCGCCGGGAAAGGATTTCTATGCCCGAGGGATATTGCGTAAAGTGCAAGGCCAAGAAAGAGATTGCCAATGCGGTGGAAGAGACGATGAAGAACGGGCGCAAGGCAATCAAAGGCAAATGCCCTACGTGCGGCGTGGTCATGTTCAAGATTTTAGGCGGCAAGTCCGCCATCGCTTCCGATGCCGCCGCCGCGGAGTCGCCCCCGGCAAGCCCCTCTGCCTGAGAGATTTCGCACATTTCAGCGGGCTGGCAAAGATGCGGGGCCTGATTTTTTTATTGGAACATTTAACCTGGCAATTTTATGGCTGAACAACTGGCTCATGTTATCATAACACCTTATTCTCTGTATAAATCGCGCACGGGCGGCATTTTAGCCCGGCTGCTGGCCCGCACCGGGCTGGAGCTGGCGGCGGCGCGGATGTTTGCCCCCAGCCGCGAGCTGGTGGAGGCTTATGCGCAGACGGTGGTTTGCGCCTCCAATCCGGCGGATCGCCGGGTGGAGGAGTGGATTCGGGATTACCTGTTGACGCATGTGGGGCCGGATCCGCGCGGGCGGCGGCGCCGGGTGATGATGTTGCTGTTCCGGGGCGAGGACGCGGTGCGCAAGGTGTATCAGGTGGTGGGGACGCTCAATCCGAATCGGACGATGGGCGAGACCATCCGGGATACCTATGGGGATGTGCTGCTGAACGAAGACGGCACGCTGCGATATTTTGAGCCGGCGGTGCTGGCGGCGCCCACGCCGGAGATTGCGGTGCGGGATTTGCGCCTGTGGGGCCAGTACTCGGATCGCGACGGGGGGTTGCTGGAGAACGTGATTGAATATCCGGCGGGGCAGACGCCGGAGAAGACGCTGGTGCTCATCAAGCCGGAGAACTTCCGTTTCCCCACGGGGCGGCCGGGGAACATGATAGATTATTTCAGCCGCACGGGCCTTTACATTGTGGCCATCAAGGTGCACCGGATGAGCGTGGCCGAGGCGTGCGAGTTTTACGGGCCGGTGCGCGAGGTGCTGCGCCAAAAGCTCAAGGGGATGGTGGCCGGCCGGGCGAAGGCCGTGCTGGAAAAGGAGTTTGAATTCCACCTTTCCCCCGAGGTCACCACCCAGTTGGGCGAGCTGCTGGGGCCGGTGTACGGGGACAGCCAGTTTGACGCGATTGTTCGTTTCATGGCGGGGCGCGCGCCGGGCGAGTGTGATGTGACCCTGCGGCATCAGCCGGGCACGGAGAAGTGCATTGCGCTGGTGTATGAGGGGATCAATGCGGTGGCGAAGATTCGCGACGTGCTCGGCCCCACGGATCCCTCCAAGGCGCCGCCCGGTTCGATCCGGCGCGAGTTTGGCTCCACCATCATGGTCAATGCGGCCCATGCCAGCGATTCCCCGGAGAACGCCCGGCGGGAAATGGGCATTGTCAAGCCCGGCGACAATCAATTCCGGCAGGTGGTGGAGGAGTTTCTGGGGCCGGTGGGCGGCGTCGGCGCCTGAGGCGCGGCGGGGCGGGGGCGTTATTTGGCCTCGAGCATCTGGCGCAGGAATTCGACGAGCTGCGCGATCCGCGGGTCTTTCAGGGAATAAAGGATGCGGCGCTGGTCCCGGCGTTTTTTGATGATGCCGGCCAGGGTGAGCATTTTGAGCTGCTGGGAGATGTTGGAGAGGTTGCAGCCGCCGACGATCTCGCAGATTTCGTGCACGCAAAACTCGCCGCGGGCCAGCACACAAACGATGCGAAAACGGGCCTTGTTGGAGAGCAGGTGCAACAAGGTCAGCGCCTTCTGGCAGGTCGCTTCGTTACGTTTGAAGTCGGCCTGGATTTGTCGCGCCAACGGCGTCATCATGTTAGCGAGTTCAACAAATCTAATGTAATGGGGTTATTTGTCACGCTATTTCTTATAGTTACCCACAACTTTTTCTTATAGTAATCCAAAGCCTTCGCCGAGGGGCAGTGGGGCCGGCCCGGCGGCGGCTGGAGGCTCACGAGGCGGGAGAGGAATCGGCCGGGCCATCCAGGAGGGCGTCCAGGGCGTGATGCTGGATGCCGCAAAAGGTTTTCAAGGCCACGATTTGCTCGCGGAGGGCCGGTCGGCTGAAGGGGGGATGCCGCCGCACGCCGGCGAGCATGAGGTTGCGGGGAGTGTGTTCGGAGGGCACAAACTCCACCACGCGGGTTTGATAGCCGGCCCATTCGAGGTAAAGGGTGCGGAGGCCGTCGGTCAGCCATTCGGCAAAACGCCCGGCCAGCAGCCCATGCCGCAGCAGGGGGGCCAGGGGCGCAGGTTTGCCGAGCTGGGGCCGCAGTTGTTTATGGCAACAGGGGGCCACCACCACCAGGCGCGCGCCCGCCCGGATGCCCTGGAGCAGGGCGTCATCGGTGGCGGTGTCGCAGGCGTGCAGGGCCAGCAGCACATCCAGCCGGGGCAGGGGGGTCGCCGCGATGGTACCGGCGCGAAAATCCAGCCCTTCGGCGCCGATTTGCCGGGCCAGGCGGCGGTTGTGTTCCACCAGTTCCGGGCGTTGCTCCAGGCCGAGGACGGTGACGGGCCATTGCCAGCGGCGCCGGAAGAGGTGCCAGATGCCGAAGGTGAGATAGCCCTTGCCGCAGCCCATGTCGGCCAACGTGAGCGGCATGGGTGCTGCGGGCGGCCCCCAGCCGGCGGCGCGGGCCAGGTGGGCCATGATTTCGACGTACCGGGCCACCTGGCGGTGTTTATCGGCCTGCCGGGCGGCCACGTGGCCCTCGGCGGTCGTGATGCCCAGCCCGTGCAGCCAGTCCTGCGCCGTGGCGTCGAGCCAGTGGGATTTCTCGTGGTCATGCCGGAGGGAGAGGTTGCCGGTGAGGCGGGGAGGGTGGGCGATGAGGCGGCCGCCCTGTTCCCCGTGCTGCCATTGCCAGTCGCCCTGCGCGGAGGATAAATAACCCGATTGAAACTGGGGCAGCAAAGCCTGCAGTTGGCGCAGCCCCTCCTCCGGCTCGTAGTTTTTCACCTCGTCGCGGGTGGGATACTGGCGGGTTACGGAAAGGCGCAGGCCTGCCTTGAGCTGCACGGGGCGGGCGAGGACGGCTTTCAAGGTGTCGGGCTGGGGCGGCGAGGGGCGGGGGGAGGAGAGCCGGAGGCGCACCAGGGTGCCTGCGCGCAGACAGCGCGCTGCGTGTTGCCAGAATTGATCCGCCGCATCTTCGCCGCGCATGGAGTGAATTATGCGCCGCCCGCCCGCGCCCATAAAGAGAAAGATGGAAGCGGCCGCCGCGGGGCGGGGGCGGCGTCAACGGAAGTCGGGCTTCAGGGCGGTTTGCGCCAGGCCGCACGCCTGTGCAAAGGCTTGCGCCACGCGGGGGAGGGCGTAAAGCTCCTCCGCCGTCTGCCGGGCACGCTGCGCCAGCCGGCGGCGGAGGGGCACATCGGCCTGGAGGGCCTTCAAGGCCGTCAGCAGGGCGGCTTCATCGGGTTTGTCCACCAGCCAGGCATAATGATGGCGGCGCACGTGTTGGGCCAGGAAGCTGTCGGGCGGCGCGTGCACGAGGATGGGGACGCCGGCGGCCATGTATTCCACCAATTTGGTGGGGAAGGCCGTTAAATCCAGCGCTTTCACTGTGCCGAAGAAGGGGAGCACGGCGAGCAGCACGGAGGCGCTGCGCTGCAAGGCGCGGACCTCGGGTGTGGGCAGCGCCACGATCTGCACATGGGGCTGGGCCAGGCCGCAGGCGGCCAAATCTTCGCGGCGGTTGGGCGTGCTGAGGATGACCTGGGCGCGCAGCTCGGGGCAGCGGGCCACAGCGTCAATGATGCGGCGCAGGCTTTCGTATTGCAAATGCTCCACCACGCCGGTGTGGACCAGGCGCAACGGGCCGTCGGCCGCCGTGGGGGGCGGGTCGGCGGGGGGATAAAGCCGCAGGTCCAGACCATGGCGGATGACCGTGGAGGACAGGCCGAAGCGTTGGGTGAAATCCTCGGCGAGGGCCTCCGAGATTACCAGGCGCCCGGTGGCGGACTGCAGGAGGGGCAGTTGGCGGCGGCGCAGGAAATGGCGGTCCGGCCAGACGGCCTGTTCCCACGGCACGGGAGCATCCATGTGATAGGTGTACCAGGGCCGACGGGTCAGGCGCGCTGCCTGGGCGGCGGCCAGGAGAAAAGGCCAGCTTGGATACCAAGCCACGATGCGTTGGGCCCCCGCCGCGACGGCCTCCAGCACGGCGCGCCGCACGGCGGGCACCAGGCCGTAGCGGCCCCAGCGAATCCAGTAGCGGGCAAACGGCAGGCGATGCAGGGCGGCGGGGAGGCCAAAACGGCGGATGGCCACCCCCGGGGGCGGCTCGGCGCTGTGGCGTCCGCCCAGCGTGGCAGGCCGTTCGCTGATGACCCGCACGGTTTCGGGGCGGAAGGTGGAGATCAAATTGGCGGCCACGGTGGACGAGCCGCCGACGATGGGCGGGAAATAGGCGGTCACGGCCACCCATGACTCCGCGGGGGCCGGATTCTCAGGGGCGGGGGCGGGGTCGCTCATGAGCGGAGAGGGGGCACGGGCCAGTGAGGTTGCCAGAGGGCCCACCAGGTGTGCCGCAGCCAGCGCACATCAAAGCCCTGCTGCCGCAGTTTGAGGCAGGCGACGTAACTGCCCAGCAGATGGTCTTCCATGCTGGGGTGGGTGTCGTGCAGCAAAATCAGGCCGTGTGGCGCCAGATGCGGGCGCAGTTTGTGAAAGTCGTTGAGCACGTATTCGGTGTCATGGCAGGCATCCACGATGGCCAAATCCACCTGCTGGCCGCCCAGGTGGGGCGCCAGGTCCAGGTGGAGGGTGTTGGCGTAAATTTGCGTCACCTGCGGCGCAAAACCGTGCTGGCGATAAACGCAGCCGATTTCCTCGCGGCGCAGGCCGAAGGTGGTGACGGTGCCGGTCATTTCCTCGACGGGCGCGTTGACGGTGAGCACGCGCGCCCGGGGACAGTTGCGGCACAGGTTGGCGGTGGTGTTGCCGTGGGCGGTGCCCAGCTCGACGATGACGGCCGGCTGCCGGGCGCGGGCCAGTTGCATCAGGGGAGTGAAATCGTCATGGTCATGCCGGTAATAATGGGGCGGCATGCAGATGTGGTCCAGGATGGGGGGTGCAACGGGGGTGTCGGGGGGCACCAGCTCAGCCAGCTCAATGGCTGGCAGGGCGTAACGCCAGGCCAGCCAGCGGCGCCAGCCCTGGCGGGCTTTCTCCTTGAGATTGGCGGGGGTGAAGCTGGACCACTTCATGCGGATGTCAGCCGCGGCCCGGGGGGTCAGGTGACGGCGCGCCGCCAGAGATCCACCCGCGCTTCCCATCCGCGCGCCTTCAGGAAATCGAGGTCTAATTCGGCCGGGGGGAGGCCTTGGGAGTCGGCCCCGCCTTCGTGCACCAGGGCATTGGCCACATGGACGGCGGCGACGGGGGTGAAGCCGGGGCGCTCGCTGCGGGAGGGTTCATGATGAAAAGCGACGCTTTCGACAATTTCGGTGGGCAGCCCCCAAATGGCCAGCAGGGCCGCGCCCATTTCGGCATGGGAGGCGCCGAGGAGGTTTTTTTCGATCTGCCAGAGGGGTTGCTGGTAATCGCGGGCCATGCGGATGGCCATGCTGAACTTGAGGGGGACATTGGCGGCGTAAATCAATTTGCCCAGGTCATGCAGCAGGCCGCTGGTGTAATAAGGGGCGGCGGCTTCGCCGCGGAGGTTTTCGGCGCGGGCCAGTTGGCGGGCGGCATGGGCGGTCATGAGGCTGTGATTCCAGAGCACTTCGAGCGAGAAATCGGCGGGGCGCAATTTTTCGAAATAGGAGAAGGTATGGGCCAGGAGGATGAGGGCCTTGGTGGTTTCGAGGCCCAGATACATGACGGCGGTGGTGGGATCGGCCACCTGCTGCTGGAGGCCAAAGGCGGCGCTGTTGGCCAGTTGCAGAAGCTTGGCCGTCATGGCGGGGTCCTGGGCGATGATCTGGCCGATGGTATCGAGCGAGCTGTCCGGTGACTCCAGGGCGCGCAGCACCTTCAGGTAGGTGGCCGGCGGGCTGGGGAGAATGTTGACACTGTGCAACAGCTCCCGCGCGGCCCGGCTGGGCAGCCAGGTCCGGAAGGAGAAGGCCCGTTTCAAAGCCCGGCTCAGGACGGGGGCGGAAATGGGCTTGGCCAGGAGCTGCCAGCGTTCGCCCACGGGGGGGGCTTCGGCAGTGTCGGGGCTGACATCCGCGCAGAGGAAAATCTCGCTGCCCGGGTGGCGCTCCGCCGCGATGCGCAGGAGCTGGCGGGGATCCACCTCGGCGATGGCGCCATCCACCACCACCGCATCAAAGGCCGCCTGCTCCAAGGCGGCCAGGGCGGCCGTGCCGGAGGGGGCCACCTGCACCTGCCAGGCTTCTGAAGGGCCAAGGTCTTCGCTTTCCAGCGCCAAGCCACCGGCGAAGGCGGGGCCTGCGAGTAACACGCGTTCGTTCACAAGGGATGGTTTTGCCGGGCGTTTAACATTCCTTGGGCTGAGTGTACGAGAAATGGGGACGCGCGTAAATCGTCAAATTGCGGAGCCGCGGCCGGGGCCTGTCCGCGGGGCGAAAACCCTTCGCCAAAGGCGGCGGTTTTTGCTATGAAGGCGACGGTTCACTGATGCAAGGCGCCCAGACAAGGCCGGAAACATGAGCGAAGCCGCCGCCACGCCCGCCCGACTGCGGGCTGCCGGGGAGCGCGCCCGCTGCCTGCTGATGAGTCTCAATACGTGCCGGGATCCCTACGCCGTGTTTCCGCTGGGGCTGGCGCATGTGGATGCCGCGCTGCGGCAGGCCGGTTTTGCCACGCAATGGCTGGACTGGCAATTTGAGGGCGAGGCGCTGGCGTCGCGGCTGGCGGGCTGGAATCCTGACTTTGTGGGCATTTCGTTGCGCAACATAGACGATGTGCTCATCCAGCGGCAGGAAACTTTTTTTGATGGGCTGGCCGGGATTTGTCAGGTGATCCGCCGGCACTCGACGGCCCGCATTGTGCTGGGGGGCAGCGGTTTTTCCATTTTTCCCGTCGAGCTGCTGTCCCTCAGCGGGGCGGAATACGGGTTGCAGGGCGAGGCGGAGGAAACGTTGCCGCGGCTGCTGGAGCTGCTGCTGGAGGGGCAGGACGTGGCGCATCTGTCCGGGCTGGTGTACCGGCGCGGCGCGGAAGTGGTTTGCAATCCCCCGGCGCACGGGGCGGCGCTGGAGCGCCTGCCGCAGCCGGTGCGTCCGGCGGAGGAGGTGCGGTGGTATTTGGAGCACAGCTCGATGCTGAATGTGCAGACGCAGCGGGGTTGCGCCTTTCGCTGCTGTTACTGCACGTATCCGCTGATTGAGGGCCGGGCGCTGCGGCGGCGGCCGGCCGAGGAGGTGGCGGAGGAGGTGGCCGCCCTGCAGGCGGCCGGCGCCCGTTATTTTTTTGTGGTGGACAGCGTGTTCAATGGAGCGCCGGAGCATGCCGCCGCCGTGTGCGAGGCGCTGGTGCGCCGGCGGCTGCAGGTGCCATGGGGTTGTTTTTTGCGGCCGGCGGGGCTGACGGCGGAATTGACCCGGCTGATGGCGCGGGCGGGGCTGCGCCATGTGGAGTTTGGCACGGACAGCTTCAGCGACACCGTGCTGGCGGAATATGGCAAGCACTTTGATTTTGGCGAGGTGCTGGAGGCCAGCCGGCGGGTGCACGAGGCGGGCGTGGATGCGTGCCATTTTTTGATTTGCGGCGGGCCGGGGGAGACGGAGGAGACGCTGGAGGAAGGCTTTGCGAATTCGCAGCATCTGCCGGCGGGGGTGGTGCTGCCGGTGATTGGGATGCGGATTTATCCGCGCACGCCGCTGCATGAGCGGGCCGTGCGGGAGGGGCTGGTGGAGCGGGATACGCCGCTGCTGGCGCCGCGGTATTATGTGGCGCCGGGGCTAAGCCCCGAGCGAATCAGCGGGCGGCTGGCGGAGTTTGCCCGGCGCTCGCCGCGATGGATTACGCGGGAGGCGCCCCCCGAGTTTCTGGCCCTGGTGGAGCGGCTGCGGCGGCGGGGGGCGGTGGGGCCGCTGTGGAGTTATTACTCCTGGCTGAGCCGGTTTGAGGCGGCGGCGAAAAGCATGGGGGCGGTGCCCCCGGCCAACGCGCCCCCCTCCGTGGATATTGAGCGGGGAGACAAGATTTAAGGGATTTCCCTGAGCATGGCTTTTGGCGCCCGGCCTGGCGAGGGGCGCCCTTGCCAAGGCGGGCGCCGAGCGGTAGGTTAGGGGGCTTGGTGTCGTTTATGAAGAGACGCATTTACTTTGGGGTGCTCACCACGCTGGTGGTGCTTAATTTGATCATTGGCGCCCGGATTTATTTCTATTCGGTGGCGGCGGCGCCGCAGGATGAGGCGTATCCCAACCTGAAGCTGTTCACCACGGTGCTGGAGCGGGTGCGCATGGACTATGTGGACGCGGACAAGGTGAGCTATCAGACCCTCATCCGCGGGGCGCTCAAGGGCATGTTGAACACCCTGGATCCGCACAGTGAATATTTGGAGCCGGCCAAGTTTGAGGATTTGAAGAAGGACACCGAAGGGGCGTTTGGCGGGGTGGGGCTGGTGGTGACCACCAACCAGGGGGGGTTGACGGTGGTGGAGCCGATGGAGGACACCCCCGGCGCGCGGGCCGGGATTCTGCCCGGGGATGAGATTCTGAAGATTGACGGGCAAAGCACCGAGCGGATGGGATTCCAGGAGGCGGTGCAGCGGCTGCGGGGCAAGCCCGGCAGCGAAGTGGTGCTCACCATTCACCGGCCGTCCAGCGGGCAGGTGAGCGATTTCAAACTGCAGCGGGCGGAAATCAAGATTCACACGGTCAAAGATCTCCTCAACCGGCGCGAGTTTGTGCTGGGGCCGGACAAGATTGGTTACATCCGGCTGCTGCAGTTTGGCGAGCAGACGGCGGCGGATCTGGAGCAGGCGTTGCGGAAACTGGAGAGCCAGGGCATGCAGGCGCTGGTGCTGGATTTGCGCGACAACCCCGGGGGGCTGCTGGATCAGGCGGTGAAGGTGGCGGAAAAGTTCCTGCCGCCGCGCGCGCTGGTGGTTTCCACCGAGGGGCGCAATCCGGCGCATCGGAGCGAGTATCGCGCCGGCAGCCGGAACACGCATCCGCGGCTGCCCATGGTGGTGCTGGTGAATGATGCCAGCGCCAGCGCCTCCGAGATTGTGGCGGGCTGCCTGCAGGATTATCAGCGGGCCATCATCGTGGGCGAGCAGACTTTCGGCAAAGGCTCCGTGCAGAGCATTGTGCAACTCAATGACGGCTCCGCGCTGCGGCTGACCACCGCGAAGTATTACACCCCCAGCCACAAGGTCATTCACGAGCGCGGCATCAAGCCCGACATTGTGGTGCCGATGGGCGATCAGGCGTGGCGGGATTTGCAGCTTTTGCGCGCGCCGGGCGGGCTGGCGAATCTGAGCGAGGAGGAGGCCCAGCGCGTGCGGCAGACGCGCGATGTGCAGTTGGAGCGGGCCATGGACCTGCTGCGCGGCATTACGTTGTTCACCCGCAAGGAGGCCACCACGGGCAAGACCGCGATGAAATAAGGCGCGGTTCCGGCCGCCCCGGCGGCGGGCATTTCCCATGCCAACGGTTTTGGCCATTGAAACGTCCTGCGACGAGACGAGCGCCGCGGTGGTGTGCGAGGGGCGGGTGTGTTCCAATGTGGTTTCCTCCCAGATGCACATCCACGCCGAGCACGGCGGGGTGGTGCCGGAGCTGGCGGTGCGGGAGCATCTGCGCAACCTGCCGGTGGTGGTGCGGGAGGCGCTCCAGCGGGCGGGGGTGACGCCCGGGGAGTTGGAGCTGATCGCCGCCACGCGCGGACCGGGACTGCCCACCGCCTTGATGGCCGGCCTGAAGCTGGCGCAGGGCATGGCCTTTGCGTTGAACAAGCCGCTGGTGGGGGTGCATCATCACGAGGCGCATCTCTACTCCCCCTGGATTGGCGGCCAGCCGCCGGTGGCGCAGTGGGGGGAGCTGCAACCCAATGTCTCGCTCATTGTGAGCGGGGGACACACGCTGCTGGTGTGGGTGCAGGGGCCCCTGCAGCATCAGGTGCTGGGGAGCACGGTGGACGACGCCGCCGGGGAGTGCTTTGATAAAACGGCCAAGATGCTGGGCCTGCCCTATCCCGGCGGGCCGCTCATGGACCGGCTGGCCGCGCAGGGGGATCCGCGGGCGTTTGATTTTCCGCGCCCCATGTTGAACGAGGATCATGACGATTTCAGTTTCAGTGGATTGAAAACCTCGGTGCGGTATTTCCTGGACAAACAACCGGGGCTGGCGGATGACCCGCAGCAGTTGCGCAACCTCTGCGCGAGCGTGCAGGCGGCCATCGTCGAGACGCTGGTGGGCAAGACGGTGCGGGCGGCGCGCCGGTGCCGGGTGAAGTGGGTCACGGCCTCGGGCGGGGTGACCTGCAACCGCAGCCTGCGCCGGGAGCTGGCGCGCGCCTGCGCGGCGGCGGGGCTGGGGTTGCGGCTGGCCGCGCCGGAGTACTGCGCGGACAACGCCGCCATGATTGGCGTGCTGGCCGAGCAGAAATGGCGCCGGGCGCCGATCGCCACGGATTGGGATGCGGACATTTCCCCCCGCTGGGATTTGGTGGCCGGGGAGGCCGGTTAAATCCCGCCCCGAGCCGCACGAGATGGCAGCCGGGCCGCCTCCCTGCCGTGCCGGAGGGGCTTTCAATACCAGGCCGGCGGCCGCCGCCTTCGGGCCTGCTCACGGTGCGCGCAGGCGGAAATAACGCTGGCCGGCCGCCGGGGCCACCGGCAGGCTGAACTGCCGGTTGGTGGGGGCGGCGCTGATATTGGTGAGCACCTGCCAATCGGCCGGGAGCAGGCGGGTGGCCTGCTCCAGCCGGTAACTGCGGTCGGGAGCCGCTTCAAAGTTCAGGCGCAACTGGCCGGGGGCGCCCGAGGCCGGGGCGAGGAGGAGCTTGAGGGAGCTGCGGGCATCAAAGGGGTTGGTGCCGGCCAGGTACTCCTGATAATTGCTCAAACCGTCGCCATCGGAATCCACCTGGGCGTCCAGGGGGTTGAAGGGGTCCAGGCCGTGGGCCAGCTCCCAGGCGTTGGGGATGCCGTCGTTGTCAATGTCCAGCGGGGCGGCGGCCGGGCCGGGGCTGGGGATGTCGGCGCGCCAGTTGATGGGATCGTTGCCGTAGGCGCGGAGGTCAACCCGCTGCAAGGCGTAGCCGGCGCCGTCGGCTTCCACCGGCCAGGGGGCCTGGTCGGTGTAGCGGACGCGCTCCACCAGGATGTAGGGCACGCCGTTGGTGTCGGGGGTATCGGGGCGTTCCAGCTCAATGGCATCGTTGTTGTTGGCCAGTTTGCCGCGGTAGGGTCCCAGAATTGTGGCGGCGGAGGGCAGATGATATTGGGCGCGGAAGGCGGCCAGGGCGTTGGTGTCGGCCTGGGGATCGAAGCTCACCACGAGGATGACCTCGCCCGGCATGAGGGTGGTGTTGGGCGGGAATTCGAAGTCCACGGCGTCGCGCAGGCGCCAGGTGTTGGTGGGATAGGCCGGATCAAACAGCGCCACGGGGGCGGTGGTGATGTTCTGCAATTCGAGGTATTCATGGAGCACGTTGTCATTGGTGCCCAGGTCCGGCGGGTGATACATGATTTCACTGATCACCACCGGCCCCACCAGCGGCGGGGCGTTGGGCGCGCCGCGGCCCTGGCGGAATTGCTCGACGGTGGCGGGGTCATCCACGCCAAAGGTGCGGGCGCTCAGGGCAACAAAGTGGGCTTCGCCCACGCTGTTGACGTAACGGCCAAAGGAAACGCCGGTGGCGGCCGCGCCAAACCTGACCTGGGCGCGGTAGCCGGTGAGCTGGTTGTTGACCGCCTCGGCCAGGACGATTTCATCGCCGCGTGAGCTGAGGGCGAAGGGCACGGCGGCCAGGTCGCGATTGGTGAACTGCTGCTCATAAACCACCAGGAAGCCGCCGGGGGGCAGGACGGCGGGGCCGGTGATCTGATATTTCTGCGGGAAGGACGGATCATCGCTCAGCCACCAGCCGGCGAGGTCCACCGCCTGGGTGCCGAGGTTGAGGATTTCGATGGCGTCTTCGAGAGGCGGATCGGTGTGGGTGAGGGCCTCGTTGATCACGATATGGCTCATGAGGGCGTAGTTTGCCTCGCCCGGGGTGGCGGTGTTGGGGAAACGGCGGATGGCCGCCGCGCCGTCGGGCAGGCGTCCCTCGGAAACGCCCTCGTCCTGCGCGCCAAATTCCACGGTGTCCACCGGGCTGCCGGCCGGGGTGAACAGGCCGAGGGCCTCGCCGGCGGCGCGCAGGGAGAAGTTGACGTGGTCTGGGCCTGCGCCGGGGTTGCTGTCGGCGATCAAACGGACGAAGCCGTTGGTGCCGCTGCCGATGAAGGAGAGCGGCGGGATGGGATGCTTGAGGGGGTTGCCGAGGGTATCGGTGAGGAAGTACCCGCCGAGGGCCACGGGCTGGAAGCTGGGGTTGTACAACTCGAACCAGTCATCACCGTTCTTGGGGTTGGCCATCCATTCGTTGATGCGGACCAGGGCGGGATCGCCGAGGGAGGCGACGGCCATGTTGCCGGCGGCGGGGGTGGGGAGGCAAAGCCCCCAGTTGGTGCTGCCGTTGGGGACGCGGCCGATGGAGAGGTTGGCCACCTGCCAGCCATAATTCACCGCGCTGATCAGGCCGCCGCCATTGGCGGGCTTGTCATACAGATACACGCCGCCGCCGTTCACGCTGAGGCCGAAGCCGGTGTTGTTGGTGGAGACGGGCAGGACACTGTCGCAGTAGAGGCGCAGATACCCGCCCGGGGGCAGGGTGGTGCCGGGGGCAAAGACATATTTTCGCGGATTGGCGGCATTATCGGTGAGGCTGCAATCACTCAAATCCGCCGTGTTGGTGGAGCCATTGTAGAGTTCCAGCCAGTCCGGGGTGCGGCCGTCCACCACGGTCAAGGTGTTTTGGGCGAGGACTTCGTTGATGACCAGCGCGCCGCCGAAGGGGGCGGCCGTGCCCACGGTGGGGTTGGGGGCGCCGGGGGTGGGGGTGGCAAAGATCACCACGTTGGTGCTGCCATTGGGCGAGCGGCCCATGGAGGCGTTGGGGTTTTGGCGGTCGTACACCACGATGTCAATGGGGGTCAAATCGGGCGCATACAGACCCAGGCCGCCGTGCGTATCTTCCAGCCGGAAACTCAGGTGGTCTGCGCCGGCCTGTTCATTGCCATCGGCCAGCAGCAGTTGATAACCGCCGCCGGCAATGAAGGACAATGGCGGCAAGGCGTGCCGGTTGCGCCAGCTCACCATTTCATCGCTCAGGTAGAGGCCGCCCAGGGGCACCGGCAGCGGCTGGGGATTGAAGATTTCCACGAAATCACACTCATAGGGCGTGCGCGCGAGGGCCAGCCATTCATTGAGGCGCAGGGCAAAGATGTCGCCCGTGGGGGCGCCCACATTGGGCCCGCCGAGGGTGGGCTGGGCCAGCCGCCATTGGCCGTCTTCGAAACGGGCGATGGAATAATCGGTTAATTGCAGGCCGAATTCCACCTTGTCCAACAACTCGCCGCCGTAGGCCACCGCATGGTAGAGATAGACGCCCTCGCCCGTCTGGCTCAGGTTGAAGCCCAGGTGATACCCCGGCGTGCCATCCGGTTCGTTGGCCCACAGCACGAGATACTGGCGCGGACCGAGGATCGTGTTGGCCGGGAAGGTGAACTTGTCGGGCACGGTGGGATCATCGGTCAACCGCAGGCCGTCCAGGCGGATCTCCGCATCACTGGCATTATACAGCTCCACGGCATCCGGCGTGGTGCCGAAGTGGTTGGTCACGTTGCGATTGGCGGCGAGCACCTCACTGAGGCGCACCGGTGAGGAGCGTCCATCCACCACCCAAGTGACGCGGGTGACGACGGCGTCTTCGCCGAACACCGGGTCGTCCTGGTACCAGCCGACATCGTTTTTGCCCGCCACCTCCACCACATGCTGGCCGTCCGGCAGGCCGCTCAGGACAATGGGCGTGCCAATGGGCGTCTCGGCGCTCCAGGGGCCGCCGTCCAGCCGCCAGCGGTAATGCGTGTAACCCGCCCCCGCCGGATAGGCCCCGGCGGGCATCCCGTTGCCCGTCACATTGAAGCCCCCCCGCAAGGTGGCCCCGCGCTCGGGCGTCCCCCCCGCCGGCGCCCCCGCCACCGTCACCCCCCAGCGGCCCGTCGCCCCCTTGCCCCGGGCCGGACTGCCCGGCCGCAGGCCCAGCCACTGCCACAGCACCTGCGCCCCCGCCCAGTTGGTAAAGGCCTGTCTCTTATACACATCT